>USLE01000055.1 GCA_900555465.1 uncultured Butyricicoccus sp. | reverse complement strand
TCATGCGGCAGTAGGCCTCGAGCTTTTCCGCCTGCGCGGCAAGCGAGTAGCCCTCGTCCGCCTGCGCTTCGGTCGATACGCGCAGATATAATGCCGTGTGTTTCATGTCTGGTCCTTCCCCAGACCGCGTCCCTCCGCCTCCAGTATAGCAGAGGGGGCGGTGTCCGGCAATGGAAGAGGCTGGCGGTACCGCGCCGCGCCGAGCAGCGCGCCCACGCCCTCCCGGTCGAGCAGCAGCGGCGGCATGACGCCGTGCAGGCGCTTGCCGTTTAAATAGCGGATCACTTGCATATGAATGCACTTCCTTTCCGCTTTTATTGTGCCCGGTTTGACGCGCTGTCAATCTCCCACGAGTAATTTCCGAATTCGTGCACAATTTACCCAAAATCTGCCCAAAATAACACTTGTCGTGTTTTATGTACGGGTGTATAATGAGAATAACAAGGTTTGCCCTCTGCCATGCAGCATGCGGCCGGGCGGACGAGAGAAAATTAGAGGAGAGTGCAACAATGTTTGAAAATTTGATTGCAACGCTGAAGGCTGACAAGCGCAAGATCGTATTCACCGAAGGCCCCGATCCCCGTATCCTCGAGGCGGCTTCCCGCCTGAAGAAGGACGGCCTGCTGGATTCCATCCTGGTCGGCAATGTGGACGAGGTCAAGGCGGCGGCGCAGGCCGGCGGCTTCGACATCGAAGGCATGGAGATCATCGACCCCGCGACCTATCCGGAGATGGACGAGATGGTCGCCAAGATGGTTGAGCTGCGCAAGGGCAAGATGACCGAGGAGCAGTGCCGCGCGGCGCTGGCCAAGGGCAACTACTTCGGCACCATGCTGGTCAAGATGGGCAAGGCGGACGCCCTGCTCGGCGGCGCTACTTACTCGACTGCTGACACCGTCCGTCCCGCGCTGCAGATCATCAAGACCAAGCCGGGCAACAAGATCGTAAGCTCCTGCTTCATTCTGCGCCGCGACGCGAAGGACGGCGGCGACGAGATGTACGCAATGGGCGACTGCGCGATCAACATCACCCCGGGCGAGGACGATCTGGTTGAGATCGCGATCGAGACCGCCAAGACCGCCAAGGCCTTCGGCATTGACCCCAAGGTTGCGATGCTGTCCTACTCGACCAAGGGCTCGGGCAAGGGCGAGACGGTCGATATGATGAAGAACGCGACCGAAAAGACCAAGGCTGCTGCGCCGGACCTCGCGGTAGACGGCGAGCTGCAGTTTGACGCGGCGTTCTCCCCGGTCGTCGCGGCGACCAAGTGCAAGGGCTCCCCGGTTGCCGGCCAGGCGAACACCTTCATCTTCCCGGACATCAACGCCGGCAACATCGGCTACAAGATCGCGCAGCGTCTGGGCGGCTTCGAGGCGTACGGCCCGATCCTTCAGGGCCTGAACGCGCCGATCAACGACCTGTCCCGCGGCTGCAACGCGGACGAGGTTTACCAGATGGCGATCATCACCGCCGGCCTGAAGTAATCTCTCTGAAATGCAATCAAACAAAGCCGCAGGCAAGATGCCTGCGGCTTTTTCTGAAATTTGTGCTGAAAAAAGGACTGACCGATCGGTCAGTCCTTTTTGTCATTCTCTTTTTGGCGCTCTGCGCGCGCCTTTTCCGCCGCGCGGCGGCGCTCCTTCGCGGAAACCGGCGGCGCTTCCTGCTGCACCTCAACAAAAGCCTTTGTCTCCGGATCGATCCGCTTGCTGCCGCGGTAGTCGTTGGTATCCTCGGATAGCCCGCGCTTGTTCAGCAGGCTGTTGACCAGCTCGGTCACCGCGCTGTACAGCACCGCGAACAACGGCACACCGACCGCCATGCCCACAAAGCCGAACACGCCGCCGAACAGCAGGATCGCGAACATGACCCAGAAGCTCGACAGGCCGGTCGAGTTGCCTAGGATCTTGGGGCCGAGGATGTTGCCATCAAACTGCTGCAAAGCGAGGATGAACAGCACAAAGTACACCGCCTGCACCGGGCTGATCACCATGATCAGGATGGTGCTCGGGATCGCGCCGATGAACGGACCGAAAAACGGGATGATATTGGTCACGCCCACGATAACCGAGATCAGCAGCGCGAAAGACGGGTCCATCGTCATCAGGCCGAAATTGATCATCAGCCGCAGGCCGATGAAGCACAGCACGCCGATGATCAGCGAGTCGATCAGCTTGCCGGTGATAAAGCCGCCGAACACGCGATGCACATAGGCCACGCGCCCCATGATGCGGTTGGCGCGGTCGATCGAGAACAGGCTGTAGGTGATCTTCTTGGCCTGCGCGCAGAAGGTCTCCTTGCTGTTGAGGATATACAGCGCAATGATGATGCCGATCAGGATATCAAACAGCACGGAAACCGTGGTCACGACGCCGGTCATCAGCTCGACCAGCTGCGGCAGCGCGATGTTCTGCACCCAGTCCACGATCTGCTGCGAGAACTGGTCGTAGATCTGCATGAAATTGCGCTCGATCACCGGGTTATCCTGCAGCAGCGCCCCCACCCAGCCGGAGATCTCGTCCAGATAGGTATCCATCGATTCCAGCAGCGAGAAAATGCTCACGACCAGCTGCGGCAGCACCATCCACAGCAGGATGCCGACTACAGCAATGCCGATCAGCAGCGTCAGGATGCTGCACAGCCCCTTGGCAATGCGCGTTCCGTTTTTCATGCGCTGCGCGAGCCGCGGCTGGATGCGCTTATACAGCGCATTGAACACCGGCATGAGCAGATACGCCATCACAAAGCCGTAGATAAACGGGCTCAGGATGCCCGCCAGCTTTTTGAGCATCGACCAGATGCCCGGCAGCCATTGCAGCAGGAACACCAGCACAACGCTCAATACGACCACGCAGAACGCGGTCAAGCCCCACTGGAAATAGTGGGGCTGTTCGCTTATTTTCTTTTTATTTTGCCCGATTGGGTCCTGCACAGGCATGCTCCTCTCCTGCTGCGCCTGCGCGCAGCCGCGTGCTTCCGGGATTATTCGTCGTCGCAGTCAAAGAAGACGCGCCAGAACAGGTAGAGCCAGCTTGCCGCAAACGCGACGAACAGCACGCTGCGGAACTTCTTGAAGAACTTGGAGAAGCAGCTGCCCAGCCACAGGCCGAGCGAAAGCAGGCAGGCTTCAAAAATCGCGAAATCAAACAGCGAGAAGCCGCGTGCCTTGGTTACAGCATAATCCGTCCAGCGGCCGGCCTGCCTGCGCGCGTCATCCGCATAACCCAGCATCTGCTCCGCGCGGGCGCGCAGGGCTTCACGGTCGATGTTTTCCAGATAGTTTTTCATAGTGTGCTCTCTCCTTTTTCATTCATTTAGAGATATGAACGGGCGCTTTGTCCCTTGCTTCCCTGGCGATGCTGCACGGCACAGTGCCCATGCAGGAAATACGGCCCAGCCGCATGCCGATCTTTTCCGCCAGCTCGTCTGCATCCGCGCTGCCGGTCTCGCGCAGAGCGGCCTGCAGAATCAGCCCGGCGGCACGCGCGTCCGAACCGGCCTCGTGGTGGTCGAGTTCGATGCCGAGCGCGGCAGATACCGTATCCAGTTTATGATTGTCCAGCCCCGGCCATACGCGCCGCGCGACCTTTACCGTGCAGAGAAAGCGGCATTCCGGCGCGCGCAGATGGTAATGCGCGAGGCACGCGCCCAGCACGCCGGTATCGAACGAGGCGTTATGGCAGACGATCACGCTGCCCTCTGCGTCCGCTGCGAGGCCTTGCCAGACCTCGTCAAACGCGGGCGCGTCTGCGACCATTTTCTCTGTGATGTGGTTGACGCGCACATTGCCCCAGTGGAACTTGCGCACGCCCGCGGGCGGGCGGATGAGCGACACCTGCTCGCGCACAAGCACGTCGTCTTCAAAAATGCTCGCACCCAGCGCGCACGCGCTGAGCGGCGAGGCGTTTCCGGTTTCAAAATCCAGCGCAACATATCTCATTGCAGCGCCTCCCGGTGCGCGGCCTCCGCGCGCTCCTTCGCCGCGAGGAAAAAGCGGTACAGCGGCGCGAGCTGCTGCATGGCCGCGATCATCGGCTGGACGAAAGAGCCATCCAGCACCGGGGCGAAATCGTGATACTCGCGGAAATCCGCGCCCAGCTCCTTGCGGTTCAGCCAGCTCTGGTATTCCGGCTTTGCGTCCGGATATTTGGGGCGCTTGTATTCCTCGCCCGCCAGATGCACCTGCGGGCAGGCGTTCACCGCGCGGTACGCTTCGAGGAACAACTGGTCCTCGCGCAGGATCATCTCGCGCATGGCCTCCATCTCGCTGCGGTCCCAGCTGCCCCAGCAGCCGTAGCCCCAGTATTCGGGATGGATCTCAAAATAATAACACGGGACAGATTCCCGCTCGCGCCGCGGCCTGCGGAAAAAGAACCACAGGTTCGCGCGGTACAGCGTCTTGTCCCTGGTATAGCGGGTGTCGCGCCGCACGCGCGAGATCATGCGAGAGGGCGTGACCACAAACTGCGGGTCGATCTCGAGCATCGCGGGCGTCATCTCCGCGATCAGCTCATGGAAAGGCTGGATGACCAGCCGTTTGATTTCATCTTTATGTGCTTCGTAAAATTCCTTACTGTTTTGCAGGCGGTTGAGCTGCAGCAGGTCGATGCCCGCGGCATGAAAGCCTGTGAATGCCATGACAGAGGGCACCACCTTTCTGTTTATCATTGTACCGCGTTTTCCCGGTTTGCGCAACAGGATTTTGCTGTTTCCCGCGGTGAACACGCAAAATATTGTGGAGGGCTTCCCCTCCGACCGCCCGCATGCCCTTCCCCGCCGCTGCATTTTACACTTAACAAAACCCCGCCGCTGTGCTATAATAGATTCATTCTTTATCTAAACAGGAGGTCATTATCATGGAAAACCCTGAAAAGCTGCTTGATCTGCTCAGTCAGGACGCGCGCCTGACCCCCGCGCAGCTCGCCGCCATGACCGGCGCCAGCGAAGAGGAAGTAAACGAGGCGCTCGGCGTCTTTGAGAAAAACGGCACGATCCTCGGCTACAAGACCGTGATCGACTGGGACAAAACCGCAAAGGAGAGCGTCACCGCGCTCATCGAGGTCAAGATCACCCCGCAGAAGGGCATGGGCTTTGACGAGATCGCCCGCCAGATCTACTCCCACCATCAGGTAGAGAGCGTTTATCTGATGTCGGGCGGCTTTGACCTGACCGTCATCATCAAGGACCGCTCGATGCGTGCGGTCGCGCGCTTTGTCTCCGAGCAGCTTGCGCCGATGGAGAATGTCCTCTCCACCGGCACGCACTTCATCCTCAAGAAATACAAGGACTACGGTGTGGAATTCGATCCCTCGAATAATGACAAAAGAGAGGTCATGATCACATGGTAGACTATGAACAGCTGCTCTCCGACCGGGTCAAGGAGGTCAAACCCTCGGGCATCCGCAAATTTTTCGATGTGGTTGCCACCATGCCCGAAGCGATCTCCCTTGGCGTTGGTGAGCCCGACTTTGAGACCCCGTGGCAGATTCGCCGCGCGGGCATCCAGTCTCTGGAAAAGGGGCAGACCTTTTACACGTCCAACTGGGGCCTTGCCGAGCTGCGCCGCCAGATCGCGGCGCTCACGCGCCGCAAATACCAGCTGTGCTACGATGCGGACAAGGAAATCCTGGTCACGGTCGGCGGCTCGGAGGCCATTGACAACGCCATCCGCGCGCTGGTCAATCCTGGTGAGGAAGTGCTCATCCCGGAGCCGAGCTTTGTCTGCTACACGCCGCTGACCCAGATGGCGGGCGGCGTCCCCGTCCCGCTGACCACCCGGGTGGAGGACGAGTTTAAGCTCACCCCTGAGGCGCTGCGTGCCGCGATCACACCGCGCACCAAGCTGCTCATCCTGCCCTACCCCAACAATCCGACCGGCGCGATCATGACGCGGGACGAGCTGGAAGCCATTGCGGCTGTGCTCCGCGAGACCAACATCGTTGTGCTGTCAGACGAGATCTACTGCAGCCTGACCTACGGCAAGGACCCGCACGTCTGCTTCGCCGAGCTGCCCGGCATGCAGGAGCGCACCATCGTGGTGGACGGCTTCTCCAAGTCCTACGCGATGACCGGCTGGCGTCTCGGCTGGGCAATGGGCCCCAAGGAGCTGATGCGCCACATCTGCAAGGTGCATCAGTTCGGCATCATGTCCGCGCCGACCACCGCGCAGTTTGCGGGCATCGAGGCCATCCGCTCGGGCGAGGACGATATCGAGCGTATGCGTTCTCAGTACGATGTGCGCCGCCGCTTCCTGCTCGGCGAGCTCCGCTCGATGGGGCTGGCCTGCTTTGAGCCGCAGGGCGCGTTCTATATGTTCCCGTCGATTGTCTCGACCGGGCTGTCCTCCGAGGAATTCTGCGAACGTCTGCTCCGCGAGCAGAAAGTCGCAGTCGTACCCGGCACCGCGTTCGGCCAGAGCGGCGAAGGGCATGTGCGCATCTCGTATTCCTATTCGATGAACCACCTGCGCGAGGCCTGCTCCCGCATGCGCAAATTCCTGCAAACGCTGTAAACAAAAAGCCTGTCCCCGTGGGACAGGCTTTTTTTATGCCATTTTGTTCAGAACACGCAGTACTGCTCCATATAAGCGTCCATCAGCGGCAGCAGATGCGCATATTCCGCCTTGTCCGCCAGATATTCGCGGATGTCCTGCACGGTGACGAGCGCGTGCACCTGGATGCCGAACTCCTCGCCGACCTCCATGACCGCGGTCTTGCCCGGGGTCGTGCCGACCTCGCAGCGGTTGACCGAGATGAACATATCGGTCACCTTGACGTCTGCGCAGCCCAGCAGCACCGGCATGGTCTCACGGATCGCAGTGCCCGCAGTGATCACGTCCTCGATGATGATGACGCGGTCGCCGTCGACCGGCTTATAGCCGACAATGCTGCCACCCTCGCCGTGATCCTTGGCCTCCTTGCGGTTGAAGAAGAAGGGCTTATCGATGCCGTAATTGCGGGCAAGCGCACCGGAAACCGAGGTCGCCAGCGGGATACCCTTGTACGCCGGGCCGAACATCGCGTCGAAGTTGTCGCCGATGGTCTCTTTTACCATCGCCGCGTAGAACTCACCCAGACGGGAGTTCTGCAAACCGGTCTTGTAGTTGCCGGTGTTGACGAAATACGGGGTCTTGCGGCCGGACTTGGTCGTGAAGTCGCCGAAGCGGAGCACGTCCGCGCTCATCATAAATTCAATAAATTC
>USLE01000054.1 GCA_900555465.1 uncultured Butyricicoccus sp. | reverse complement strand
CCGATGAGGAAGGCCGCGATCAGGAACGGGAAATAGTAAAGCGGGTTGCCGTCTCCGGCCCAGGTAGGCATGCTGAGCGCCGCGCCGATCATCAGATACGGCACGATCCGGCGCACCCGCCCCTTCGCCGGGGCGAGGAAATACAGCGCCGTGCGCGCCGGAAAAATGCCGCCGAACACGCAGGTCAGCGCCCAGACAATATAATCCCATGCTGTCATCCTGTGCGCCCCCTCATTCCAGCATGGCGCGCGCGATAGCCGCGAGCGCGGTGGACTGGTACGACCGGCTGACCGGCAGCTTGTCCGCCCCAATCACGACCGTGCCGCCCTCCACGTGGTCGACCGCGCCCGCGCGCACTAGATAGCGCTGGTGGATGCGCACAAACGATGCGCCGACCGACTCCGCCACGTCGTCCAGCCGTGCGTAAAAGGTCAACTCGCGCGTGTCGGTCACGCAGGTGACCTGCCGCCGGTCGGAGTAAAAGTAGCGGATGGACTTTTTCGGGATGCGGAACAGGCCGTCCGTATTGCGGCACAGGAAGATCCTGTCCGCCTCATTGAACTGCGCCGCGAGCGCGCGGGTCAGCACGTCGTCGATCTGCCCGGCCTGCGGCGGCTTCATCACATAGCCCAGCGCGCCGACCGAGTAGCCGTCGAACACAAAATCCGTGTAGCCGGTGACGAACACCAGCTGCAAGGTGTCGCTCTGCGCGCGCAGGGCTTTGGCGGCCTCCATGCCGTTCATGCCGCCCATTTCAATATCCAGAAAGACGAGATCGACCTCGCCCGTGTGCTTTTCCATCCAGCCGAGCAGCCCTTCGCCCGAGGAAAATTCGTAGATCTGGGATTCGACTGCGCGCTTTTCCAGCAGACGCTCGAGCATGGCGTGCAGGCTGAGCCGCGCCTCCGCCGAATCATCGCAGATGCCGATGCGAAGCATGGGCATTCCTCCTTTGTTTACCGCAATAAATTATACCATACGCCTTCCCTTTCGCCAAACCAAACTTTACATCAGGCGCGCCGTTTGTTACATCCCTGTCCCCCGCCGCGCCAAACTTTACATCAGCCCTGTCATTTTTGGCAGGGCTGTTTGTTTTGGCCCATAAACGGCGGTATGCTGGAGACAAGAAAAAGGAGGGCATCCCAAATGACTGCAAATCTCACCTTATCCCGTATCCGCGCCGCGCTGACCACGCCGCCCGTGTTCCCGGCGGGTGCGCCCAAGCTCAGGACCAATCTGGATACGAATTTTCTCAAAGTCATCGCCATCATCGCCATGCTGATCGACCACATCGGCGGCGTGTTCTTCCCCGAGGTCGGCTGGTTCCGCTGGATCGGCCGCCTCGCGTTCCCGATCTTCTGCTACTGCATGACGGTCGGCCTGCTCTACACGCGGAACATCAAGAAATACCTGTTCCGCCTCGGGCTGTTCGCGGTGATCTCCCAGCCGTTCTATGTGCTGGCGTTCCACCCGCACGACTTTGTGGCGGAGTTCACCAACTGGAACATCTTCTTTACGCTGTTCCTCTCCCTGCTCGCCATGTACGGACTCAAGGAGCGCAAATGGTGGCTGTTCATCGCGGCGTTCCTCGTGGTTTCGCTCTGGAACTTTGATTACTCGGCCAACGGCATCATCTACATGCTGATCTTCTACCTGTGCCGCAATCATCCGGTCGTGGGTGCGGTGCTGTACTGCGCGCAGTATATCTCCTGCCTCGGCGTCCTGCCGGGCGACCCGCTGAACCTCACGATCGGCGGCTTCTGCATCGACTGGTCGTTCTTCGCGATTTTTGCCGCGCTGCTCATCTTCATCCCCACGCATTTTGAGCTCAAAATCCCCAAGTGGGTGTTCTATGCGTTCTATCCCGCGCATCTGGCGGTGATCGCCGCGGTGCAGTTCATCCTCTGAGAAGTATTCGCTCTAAGGCGTGCGGGAGTGCCCGCATGTTACGGACGAAAATGCGGCCTGCGCGGCCGCCTCGCGCACAGGAGTGGAGACACGAAGTTTCTCCCCTCTTGCCCGCAGTGCGGCCGCGCAGGCCGCGAATACACAGTTAAGCACAAGCAATTATGAAACCCGTCAGTGCCATAGAACGGGCCGCCGAGTCGTCGGCCCCTACGGAGATTGTGTATGGCGAATATGCAGTTATGAATCAGCACACGTAAAATCCGCGTCAGCGGCGAAAGGGCGCGCAATGCGCGCCCCTGCGGCATCCCAATCGCCCGATGGGGCAAATCAAAAAAAAACGCAACCACTTTTCGCTTAGAAAGGAAGATATCCCATGTTATCCGTACAAAACCTGCACAAATCCTATCAGGTCGGCAAGGCCACCTACGAGGTGCTCAAAGGCGTGTCCCTCGAGGTCGGTGACGGCGAGTTCGTCGCCGTCATGGGGCCGAGCGGCTCGGGCAAGACCACGCTCCTCAACTGCATCTCCTGCTACATCCCCGCGGACAGCGGCAGCATCACCCTGCGCGGCGAGGAGATCGCGCGGCTGGACGAGGACGCGCTCGCCAGGGTGCGCAACCGCAAGCTGGGCTTTGTGTTTCAGGACTTCCTGCTGCTCGACGGCCTGACCGTGCGCGAAAACATCCTGCTGCCCCGCATCATCTCGGGCGAACACACGCGCGGCATGGAAAATGACGCGGACAGCCTGTGCGACGTGTTCGGCATCTCGGCCATCCGGGACAAATACCCCGCCGAGATCTCGGGCGGCGAAAAGCAGCGCACCGCGGTCGCCCGCGCGCTCATCAACCACCCGCTGCTGATTTTGGCCGACGAGCCGACCGGCAATCTGGATTCCAAGTCCTCCCGCGCGGTCATCGACAGCTTTGCACAGGCGCGGCAGGCGCTCGGCGCGACCATCTTCATGGTCACGCACGACTCGTTCGCCGCCTCGTTCTGCGACCGCGTGGTCATCCTGCGCGACGGCGTGGTCTGGCGCACGCTGCAAAAGGGCGAACAGGCCCGCGGCGCATTTCAGGACGCGCTGCTGGACGCCATCCGGGAAATGTCGGCGGAAGCATGACCGCACAAGCGGGCGCGCAATGCGCGCCCCTACGCTATCCCCCGTAGGGGCGGCCATTGGCCGCCCGTGCCGTACCTTCATCCCATTGATCGGAGTTGAACCAATATGAAAACCTTTTCCGAAGTCCATGCGGCGCTGCGCCGCAAAAACCGCGGGCAGTACGGGCTGCTCGCCGGCTGCTGCTTCTTTTCCGTGCTGCTCATCACCGCCTATGCGTGCATGATGCGCTCGCCCACCATCCTCACCATTCTGCCCGAGGGCGGCGACAGCCGCAAGCAGGTGATGATGGTGTTCGTGCTCGCGGTGCTCGGCTGCGCGGTGTTCACCACCTATGCCGCCGGGCTGTTCTTCCGCCAGAAGTCGCGCGAGACCGGCGTGTTCCTCGCGCTCGGCGCGACGCGCGGGCAGCTGCGCCGCGAGCTGGGAAAAGAGCTCGCGCTCATCGCGTTCGGCTCGTGCGCCGCGGGCGCGGTGCTGGGCGCGCCGCTCGCGTGGGGCATCTGGCAGCTGTTCCGCACCTTCCTCGTGGACTCGCAGGAGATGCCGCTGTCCTTTGACCCGCAGGCCTACCTGCTCGCGCTCGCGTTCGCGGCCTATGTGGTCGTGATGCTGTTTTTCCTCGCCGCGCGCTTCATCCGCCGCACCAACATCATCGACATTGTGCAGGAGTCGCACAAGTCCGAGCCCATCCGCGAAGTCAGGCGGTGGTACGGCCCGGTGGGCATCCTGCTCGCTGTCCTCGGCGCGGCCTTGGGCTACCTGATGCCGAGCTTTTTCGTCCGCGTGCTGCACTGGTACGCGCCCAGCGTGGTGGATGCGATCTTCTACCTGCCCGCGCTCGCAGGCCTGTATATGATTCTGCTGCACACCGTGGTTAACGGCTGGGGCGGGCACAAAAAGCGTTGGAAGAACATCATCTCCACCTCGATGATGAAGTTCCAGGGCCGCCAGACCGTGCGCAACATGCTGGTCATGACCCTGCTGATCGGCGGCGCGTACTTTGCATCCTTCTACGCGCCCATGCTGTCCACAAGCGCGGAGAACACCTACGCCACGCGCCCGATCGACTATGAATACCACTGGCGTGCCGACCAGAGCCTGCCCCAGCGGGATGAGGTGCAGGCGCTCGCGGACGAGGCAAACGTCGAGATCACCTCGTGGGCGCAGCAGGAGGCCGCCGTGCTCGGCACGGACGGTATGCGGCAAATCGAGACCGAGACCGGCTTCGGTGCCACCTATACGACTGAGTATGCCGAAATTCTGGACGGCGCGACCTTCTTTTCCGAAAGCGCGTACAACGCCCTGACCGGCCAGCACGTCTACCTCCAGCCCGGCACCTGCGCCAACGTGCTGGACGACGAGGGCGGCAGCGGCTACCTCTCGGGCGGCGACGTGACCCACCTGACCAACATGGCGACCGGTGCGGAGATGGACGTGACCCCGGCCGAGCCGCTGTGGTACACCATGCTGCTGGGCTGCTATGTGCTGGACGACGCGGACTATGCCGTGCTCTCCGAGGGGCTGACCGATATCTACCGCGAGGAATATGTGTTCTTCAACGTCGCGGACGTGGAAAACAGCTACGCTTTCGCCAACGCGCTGTTTAACGAGATCGTCGACCGCTCCGGCCCCGCAGTCGAGGTTGGCGACTATTACGACGATGTGGCAGCCACGCTTGCCGCGCGGGCGGGCGAGCCCTACGAGTTCTCCCCCGAGGCTGCGGCGGCCCGCGGGCTGGAAACCATCGACTACAATGACCGCGACTCCTCCGGCTTCCGCGGCTACTGGAAGTACATGCCGCAGTTCCGCATCCTCGACCAGAACGACTTCGTGACCACGATGGCGGTGTTCCTCATGCTGTTCATCTTCATCGCCATTGTGTGCTTCGCGGCGGTCATCGTCATCGCGTTCACCCGCTGCATGACCATTGCGCTGGTCAATGCACGCGTGTACGACGACCTGCGCCACCTCGGCGCGCCGAACGCCTACCTGTTCCGCTCGGTACGCGGGCAGATCAGCCGTGTGTTCCTCGTGCCCGCCATTGTCGGCACCGGCCTGATCTGGGCGTTTTACATGATGATCATGTACTTTAACGGCGATCCTTACGGGTTTACCTCCGCCGAGCTGGCGGGCATCACGTCCTGCGCGGCGATGGTCGCCGGGGTGTCCGTGCTGCTGTATGCAGTGTACCGCATCACGCGCCGGAGCGTGTGCCGCGCGCTGCATATCCATTCCTGAGCTTGTTGTTTATCGGGGTGCGCTTTCATGCGCGCCCCGTTTCTGTTATAATGGGAGCGAGGTGAACCCAATGGAACACATTTTGATCGTCGAGGACGACCCCGCGCTCGGCCGCGGGCTGGTGCTTGCGCTGGAGGGCGCGGAACGCGCCTGCACGCTGGCCTCCGACTGCGCCGGGGCGCGCAGGGCGCTTGCCGCCTCGTCCTTTGACCTTGCCATCTTTGATATCAACCTGCCGGACGGCTCGGGGCTGACGCTGCTCGAAGAAACGCGCGCTGCGGGCGGCCCGCCGGTCCTCCTGCTGACGGCGAACGACCTCGAGACCGACATCGTGACCGGCCTGACCCTCGGCGCGGACGACTACATCACCAAGCCCTTTTCGCTCGCCGTGCTGCGCGCCCGCGTGGACGCTGCGCTGCGCCGGAACTCGCCCGCGCCTGCCCCCGCTGTATTTGAGCAGGACGGTTTCCGGTTTGACTTTGCCCGGCTGGACTTCACCGCAGACGGCAAGCCGCTCCAGCTCTCCCAGACCGAGCAGCGGCTGCTGCGCCTGCTGGTCGAAAACCGCGGGCACACCCTGCCGCGCGACACCCTGCTCGACCGCATCTGGACGGACGGCGCGGAATATGTGGACGAAAATGCGCTTTCGGTCACAGTCGGGCGGCTGCGGCGCAAGCTGGGCAAAAACGCGCCCATCAGGACCGTATACGGCGTGGGCTATAGCTGGGCGGTGGAAGTATGATCTGGATTGCAGGCCTTGCCGTGCTCGCGGCGGCGGGCGTGATCGTGTACGACCGTCTGCGGCTGCGCCGCACCATGAACAGCCTGGACCGCATGCTGGACGACGCGATCCGCGGCGCGTTCACCCCCGCGCACTTCGATGAAAGCCGCCTGTCCGCGGTCGAAGCAAAGCTGGGGCACTATCTGGACGCGAGCGGCACCTCCGCTGCGCGGCTCGCCGAGGACCGGGCGCGCGTGCAGGGACTGATCGCGGACGTGTCACACCAGACCAAAACGCCGATCGCGAACCTTTTGCTGTACGCCGGGCTGCTCGCGGATCAGGACCTGCCGGAGGACTGCTGCGGCTATGTGGAGCAGCTGATCGCGCAGGCCGAGAAGCTGCAATTTCTGATCGAATCGCTGGTCAAGGCCGGACGGCTGGAGACCGGCGTGATCGCGGTGCAGTCCCGCCCGGCGGACGTGGGCGCGCTCACCGCAGCTGCGGTGCAGGCGGCGCAGGGCGAGGCTGCGCGGCGCGGGGTGCAGCTTTCCTGCATGCCCGCAGAGGTTACTGCATGCTTTGACCCCAAGTGGACGCAGGAGGCGCTCGGCAACCTGATCGACAACGCCATCAAGTACACGCCCGCGGGCGGCAGCGTGACGGTTTCGGTCACGCCCTACGAGCTGTTTTGCCGCATCGACGTGGCCGACACCGGCCCCGGCATCCCGGAGGACGAGCAGGCACGCATCTTCGAGCGGTTTTACCGCTCCCCCGCGGTGCGGGATGCGCAGGGCGTCGGGCTGGGGCTGTATCTCGCGCGCGAGATCGCCGCGGCAAACGGCGGGTATATCAAGGTCACGTCGCGTCCCGGCAAGGGGAGCACGTTTTCGCTGTTTCTGCCGAGAGGGCAGTAAAGGGCTGTCCGTAGGGGCGCGCACTGCGCGCCCGGCTGGGTGCTCACTTCCTAAGTGGGCGGAATTTGCGCCTGCGCGGCGGGGCGGTTCGCCCAACGTGGCAAACGTATATGCCGGCTCTTAGCGGGCGGGAATGCGGCCTGCGCGGCCGCCTCGCGCACAAGAGGAGGGGGAACCTTAGGTTCCCCCTGCCTCTTGCGAATCACCACCCTCTCCTACAGGGCGCGCTGCGCGCGCAAGGTGCGTAACGCCAAACTTTCCGCCGCCCACTTGCTCAAAGCAACAAGAAGGGCGGGTGCTATCCCACGGGGACGCACCGTTCAGCCTGCTGAATGCCTTTGCCAATGACGAGTTGAACAATTACTGGTTT
>USLE01000053.1 GCA_900555465.1 uncultured Butyricicoccus sp. | reverse complement strand
GTACCGCAGCGGCGACGATGTGACCGGGTTCTACCAGACCTTCCTTTCGGAGATGCCGGTCGTCCCGATCGCGTTCGAGTGCGGGCAGATGATCATCCGCAAGGGCCTGATCGACAATTACGCCCCCTCGCCGTACAATGCGTTTGCGAATTTGGAAACGTGGACTTCAAATGCGTGAAAGCGTAGTCCCGATCGAGAGGCTGTTCGGAAAACGATGTTTTTTGAGCAGCCTCAAATGAGCGCAAAGCGCTCATTTTCTTTTTAAGGCGCGCCAAGGCGCGAAAACGAGTTCCCCTTTTATTATTATAGGAGATTTTACAAGCATGGCAGAGAAAATTGTGTTAGGATTATCCGGCGGCGTGGATTCCGCGGTCGCGGCGGCGCGCCTGCGCGCGCAGGGCTTTGAGGTGCACGGCCTGTTCCTCGAGGTCGGCCTCGGCGGCGAGGACGCCGCCCAGCAAACGGCGGACGACCTCGGCATCCCGCTCTATATCGCGCACCGCCGCGAGGCGTTCGAGCAGCAGGTGTGCGCCTACTTTGCGGATTCCTTCCGCAGCGCGCGTACGCCCAACCCCTGCGTGGTGTGCAACCCACTGATCAAGTTCCGCGCGCTGACCGACTATGCGGACGAGATCGGCGCGCCCTACATCGCGACCGGGCACTATGCACGCACCGGGCGCGACGCCGCGGGCCGCGCGCTGCTGCTCCGCGCCCGCGCGCCCAAGGACCAGACGTATATGATGCACCGCCTGCCGCGCAAAACGGTCGCGCGGTGCGTGTTCCCGCTCGGCGGGAGCGCGGGCAAGGACGAGGTGCGCGAAAACGCGCGCGAGATCGGCCTTGCGGTCGCGGACAAGCCGGACAGCATGGACATCTGCTTTATCCCGGACGGCGATGTGCACGGCTGGCTCGAGCGCCACGGCGCGGCCTGCCCGCCGGGCAATTTTGTCGACGAGCAGGGCAACGTACTCGGCCGGCACAAGGGCATCCACTGCTACACGGTCGGTCAGCGCAAGGGGCTGGGCGTGGCCGCGGAGGGCCGCCTGTTCGTGCACGAGCTGCGCCCGGAGACCAACGAGGTCGTGCTTTCGCTCGAGGATGTGTTCCGCAAGGAGATCGAGGTGCAGAACGTACACTACATCGCGCCCGAGTATGCGGAAAACGGCGCGTTTTCCTGCGAGGTGCGCGTGCGGTTTTCGAGGCGCAGCGACCGCGCGACTGTCTATCCCGATGGAGACAGCGCCCGCATCGTGTTCGAGGACGCGGTGCGCGCGCCTGCAAAGGGGCAGTCCGCTGTGTTGTATGACGGCGATATCGTGATCGGCGGCGGATTTATCATTTAATATAGGAAAAAGCCCGCCGAAGCGGGCATACGGGGTGAAGAGAATGAACGGAAACCATGCCTTGCAGGGGCATGCGCTGGCAATGTTCACCGAGCTGGTCTGGGGCACGACCTTTGTCTCGACCAAGGTGCTGCTGCGCACGTTTACGCCGCTCGAGATTATGATCGCGCGGTTCGCGCTCGGCTTTCTGGCGCTGCTGATCGCCGGGAAAGGGCTGATGAAGGCGCAGAAAAAGTCGCACGAGGCGCTGTTCGCGCTCGCGGGCCTGACCGGCGTGACGCTGTACTTTTTGATGGAAAACATCGCGCTGACCTATATTTCCGCCTCGCTTGTGGGCGTGATCGTGGCGGCAGCGCCGCTGTTCACCGCGCTGGTCGCGGCGGTCGTGCTGCGCGAAAAGCTCAGCCGCTGGTTCTTCCTCGGCTTTGTGTGCGCGATGGCAGGCGTGGCGATGGCCTCGCTGGCAGGGGTGAGCGAACTGAACCTCGACCCGCGCGGCGTGCTGCTCGGCGTGGGCGCGGCGTTCGTTTGGGGCGTGTATTCGGTGATCGTGCGCAGGCTGGGCGCGGCGGGCTACCGCACCGTGCCGCTGACCTGCCGCATCTTCGGCTACGGGCTGCTGTTCCTGCTGGTGCCCGCCCTGCTCGAGGGCTTCCCCGCGCCGCTCTCCGCCTGGACCGAGCCGCTGCACATCGCGAACCTGCTCTTCCTCGGCCTGCTCGCGTCCGCGACCTGCTTTGTGACCTGGAACCGCGCGGTGTTCCTGCTCGGGCCGGTCAAGACCAGCGCGTACATCTATGCCACGCCGGTCATCACCATTGTCAGCTCGGCGCTCATCCTGCACGAGGCGATGACGCCCATCATGTGGCTGGGCACGGCGCTGGCGCTCGGCGGGCTCATCCTCTCCGAGCACCGGGACAAGGACGCGCAGCCCTAGGCGCGCGCCGTCATTTCTGGTTGCGCTTAAAGTCCAGATAGCCCTGCAAAATCAGCGTGGCTGCGACCGCGTCCACGGTCTGCCGGTGCTTTCTGGCCTTCTTGCCCGTCTGGTGCAGGATGTCGTGCGCGGCGACCGTGGTGCGGCGCTCATCCCACAAAACGACGTGCAGCCCGGTGCGCTCCTCGAGCGTTTTGGCGAGCGCCTCGCATTTCTGCGCACGCTCACCCACCGAGCCGTCCATGTTTTTCGGCCAGCCGAGCACGATTTCCTCGATTTTGTTTTCCCGGATGAACGAAACCAGCTTGTCGACCAGCTTGTCGTAATTCCATTCGTGGATGACGCTCGGCGAGCCGGCCAGAAAGCCCGACGGGTCGGAAACCGAAAGCCCGGTGCGGGCGTCACCGTAATCAATACCCAAAATACGCATATGTTTACTCCTATATATTGTGGATAACATACATTATATCACAAAAATGCAAAAAAACCAGAACTTCTGCGCAAAAAAGCCTTGACCGCCGCCCACCGCGGTGCTATACTAAAAGAACCTATGCAGGTTCTTTTTTTGCGCCCATTTTTTGTGTGTCACGGAGAATGGCGCCGGAACGCTGACAGAGGGAGGCAAATAGTCCCTCGCCTGCGCCAAAGGGGCGCGGGATGGGACGGAATATTAAAAGGAGGTGCCGTTATTTATGCGCGTTAAGATCACGCTGGCCTGCACCGAGTGCAAGCAAAGAAACTATGACACAAACAAGAACAAGAAGAACAACCCCGACCGTCTGGAAATGAACAAGTACTGCCGTTTCTGCCGCAAGCACACGCTGCACCGCGAGACGAAGTAAGAGAAAGGAAGTAGCTGCATGGCTGAAGAAACCAAGGCGAAGAAGCCCGGGTTCTTTGCGCGTATTGGCAAGTGGTTCCGCGAACTGAAAAGCGAGTGCCGCAAGATCGTCTGGCCCACCCGCCAGCAGACGGTAAACAACACGCTGGTCGTCATTGCCTGCGTCATTGTTATCGGTATTTTCATCTGGATCCTCGATATCGTGTTCGGTCTCGGCGTCCAGGCGCTGCTTTCGCATTTCGCCGCCTAAAAGGAGGCAATTATGTCAGACGCTGCAAAATGGTACGTGGTGCACACGTACTCCGGCTACGAAAACAAGGTAGCCTCTTCGATCGAGAAAGCGGTCGAAAACCGCAAGCTGCATGACCTGATCCCCGCCGTCAACATCCCGACCGAAACGGTCACTGAGGTAAAGGACGGCAAAAGCCGCGAGGTCGAGCGCAAGCTCTTCCCCGGCTACGTGCTCGTCAAGATGGTCATGACCGACGAAACCTGGTATCTGGTCCGCAACACCCGCGGCTGCACCGGCTTTGTCGGCCAGGACAAGTCCGGCGGCTCCAAGCCGATCCCGCTGACCGAGGACGAGATCCTCGCGATGGGCGTGGAAAAGCGCGAGATCGAGGTGAACTACGCCGCTGGCGACAGCGTGCGCGTCATCGACGGCCCGCTGGCAGGCTTTATCGGCGTTGTTTCGTCGGTCGAGCCGGATAAGAACAAGGTAAACGTCACGGTTTCCATGTTCGGCCGCGAGACCCCTGTCGAGCTCGAGCTCGATCAGGTCGAAACGCTCGACGAGTAAATTTTCCCCGCGGATGCGACCCGCAAACTGAAATATGTTCCGCCGTCAGGCGGCATCAAAACCGCAGTTCTGTGAACTGCATCGCAAAATCGAGCTTTGCCCGATTTTGTGATTCCCCGACCCAGCCGCCTGGGGCGGCGTCATTCGGGTATCGTTCGGCCGCAGGCCGAACGTATATAGGGTGCTTTTGAAGCACCCTATACAGAAGTGGGAGAGTCTCAAATGATAGGATGGGACTCGCCAGCCACCACATTTTTTGAAGGAGGAACCTTTCAACATGGCACAGAAAGTAGTAGGTTATATCAAGCTCCAGATTCCCGCAGGCAAGGCAACCCCGGCTCCCCCGGTAGGTCCGGCCCTCGGCCAGCACGGTGTTAACATCATGTCCTTCACCAAGGAATTCAACGAGCGCACCAAGAACGATGCCGGCATGATCATCCCGGTTATCATCACGGTCTATGCAGACCGTTCGTTCAGCTTCGTTACCAAGACTCCCCCGGCGCCGGTCCTGATCAAGAAGGCCTGCGGCATCGAGTCCGGTTCCGCTGTTCCGAACAAGACCAAGGTCGCCAAGCTCTCCAAGGCTGACTGCCAGAAGATCGCGGAGACCAAGATGCCCGACCTGAACGCTGCTTCTCTCGAGGCTGCGATGAGCATGATCGCGGGTACCGCCCGTTCGATGGGTATCACTGTCGAGGAATAAGTTTTACAAATAAGCTGAATGGATTTTGACCGCGTTTGCAGGCGGTCAAAGTGGGAGGGTAAGGTTTAGCCTGTTCCCGCATTACCACTTAAGGAGGATTTATTGTGCATAAAGGTAAAAAGTATGTAGACAGCGCAAAGACGATCGACCGCTCCAAGCTGTACGATCCCGCTGAGGCGCTTTCCACCGTTGTTTCCACCGCGAAGGCCAAGTTCGACGAGACCGTTGAGCTGCACGTTAAGCTGGGCGTTGACTCCCGTCACGCTGACCAGCAGGTCCGCGGCGCGATCGTACTGCCCCACGGCACCGGCAAGAACGTCCGCGTAGCGGTGTTCGCCAAGGGCCCGAAGGCTGACGAGGCGCTGGCTGCCGGCGCTGACATCGTAGGCGCTGAGGATCTGATGGAGCGCATCCAGAAGGAAAACTTCTTCGAGTTCGACGTTGTTATCGCGACCCCGGACATGATGGGCGTTGTCGGCCGTCTGGGCCGCGTGCTCGGTCCTAAGGGCCTGATGCCGAACCCGAAGGCTGGTACGGTTTCGATGGACGTTGCCAAGGCTGTCCAGGAGTCCAAGGCTGGTAAGATCGAGTACCGTCTGGACAAGACCAACATCATCCACTGCCCGATCGGCAAGGCTTCCTTCGGCGCGGAGAAGCTGCAGGACAACTTCGACGCTCTGATGGGCGCGATCATCAAGGCCAAGCCGGCTGCTGCCAAGGGCCAGTATATCCGCTCCTGCGTCGTTGCGTCCACGATGGGCCCCGGCGTCAAGGTTAACGCGGCGAAGCTGATGGGCTGATCAGCGCACAGCAAATCATTTTCAAAAGACAGGACACGCTGGAATGGAAAATCCCGGCGTGTCTTTTCTGTATAGCAGGGAAAACAAAGAGATATGAAAAAGCGCGCCGTGCGGCGCGCTTTTTATCCCTTTGGAATGTCCCTGTGATACTTTTTCAGCAGATCTTCGATTGCTTCGTCAAGCAGTCGGGACTTTGGAATCCTTGTTTCTTTTGATAGTGCATCAAACAAGGGGACAAGCTCGTTTTTCAGCGACGAGGTGAAACGCTTTCTATATTTCAAATATGGTTCAGACATAGCAGCTTCCTCCATGCCTTACATTATACAGGTGCAATCAGTTTAATGTAATTGGTTGCATATAGTGACTATATAGTGTATATTATGTATGAGGAGGGTTGCGCTATGCAGATAAAAGCAGGCAAGCTGGCGTTTTGCTGCGAGGACTGTGCATACTATGACCAGCTCTACACATTCTCCGCCACCGTTTCTTCCTATTGGGAAACCGATTACGGCCTGTGCACCCACGAGGATGTCTGCCGCCCGGCGTTTTGCGCGGATGATGCCTGCAGCCACTTCACGGAAAGCGAATGGTCCCTCGAATATAACCACAAGCCGCACTGGCATCCCGATGAAGCGGATACCTATCCGGATGAATTTTAAATTTATGCTTGACAAATTGCATCGCTGTCTGTATAATATAAGAGCTTGGTCAAAGACAGCAGGCAGCCGCATGGCTTGAAAGGCGCTCCCGCCGCCCGCCGAGGTCAGCACGGAAATGATTTTTAGATCCTTTATGAGGTTTTCTGTGTACCCTCCCAGTGTCTTTGCACCGGGAGGGTATTTTTATTTTCATAGGAGGTGAAAAAGATGCCGAATGCAAAAGTTCTGGAAGAAAAGAAGGCTCTGGTTGCGTCTCTGGTAGAGAAGATCAAGAATTCTCCCGCCGGCGTGCTGGTCGACTATAAGGGCATCAACGTTGAGGATGATACCAAGCTGCGCCGTCAGCTGCGTGAAGCTGGCGTTGAGTACGCTGTCATCAAGAACACCCTGATCCGCTTTGCTGCCAAGGAGCTGGGCTTCGAGGCGCTGGACGAACACCTGAACGGCACCACCGCTCTGGCGATCTCCACCACGGACGACGTCATCGCGCCCGCCAAGATTCTGGGTGACTTTGCCAAGACCCACGAGAACTTCACCATCAAGGCCGGTTACCTGGAAGGTAAGGTAATCGACGCCGACGAGGTCAAGAAGCTTGCGAACATGCCGAGCAAGGAAGTGCTCATCGCGCAGGTTCTGTACAGCTTCAACTTCCCCATTATGCAGCTTGCTATTGCCTGCGATGCTATCGTTAAGAAGGCTGAGGGCAATGAGGAGATGAAGGTAGCCGAGCTGGTTGCCGCCAAGGAGGCTGCTGCAGAGGAAGCTCCCGCTGCGGAATAATTCAAAATTCAATTTCAAAAATAACTTAAACGGAGGTTTAATCCCATGACTGTTGCTGAGATTATGGAAGCTGTAAAAGAGCTCAAGGTTATGGAGCTCTCTGAGCTGGTAAAGGCTCTGGAAGAAGAATTCGGCGTATCCGCTACGCCTGTTGCTGTTGCCGGCGCTGCTGCTGGTGCTGCTGACGGCGCTGCTGCTGCTGACGCGAAGACCGACTTCGACGTTGTTCTGGTTGAGGCTGGCTCCTCCAAGATCAACGTTATCAAGGTTGTCCGCGAGATCACCGGCCTGGGCCTGAAGGAGGCTAAGGAGAAGGTTGACTCCGCTCCGCAGACCATCAAGGAGGCTGCTCCGGAGGCTGAGGCGAACGAGATCAAGGAGAAGCTCGAGGCTGCCGGCGCTAAGGTTGAGCTCAAGTAATTTTGGCTTGATTGACGCAAAAAAATCCCAGGGTGCATACC
>USLE01000052.1 GCA_900555465.1 uncultured Butyricicoccus sp. | reverse complement strand
GTACTATATACTGCACGCCCGACTTGCGCGCGCGCTCGACGTTGTCGCCGAACGGGAAGAACGCATCCGAACCCACGGTCACACCGGTGTTCTGCGCGATCCACGCCTTTTTCTCCTCCGCGGTCAGCACCTCGGGTTTGACCTTGAAGGTGTTCTGCCATACGCCGTCCGCAAGCACGTCCTCGTACTCGTCCGAGATATACACGTCGATCGCGTTGTCGCGGTCGGGACGGCGGATGCCGTCGACAAACTGCAGGCCCAGCACCTTGGGATGCTGGCGCAGGAACCAGTTGTCCGCCTTGTTGCCCGCGAGGCGCGTGCAATGGATGCGGCTCTGCTGGCCCGCGCCCACGCCGATGGTCATGCCGTCCTTGACATAGCAGACCGAGTTGGACTGGGTGTACTTGAGCGTGATGAGCGACAGGATCATGTCATGCTTGGCCGACTCCGGCAGCTCCTTGTTGTCGGTGACGATGTTGTTCAGCAGGCTCTCATTGATCTCATAGTCGTTGTAGCCCTGCTCGAAGCGGATGCCGAAGATATCGCGCTGCTCGATCGGCTTGGGCACATAGTCCGGGTCGATCTGGACGACGTTATAGCCGCCCTTGCGCTTGGTTTTGAGGATTTCGAGCGCCTCGTCCGTGTAGCCCGGGGCGATGATGCCGTCCGAAACCTCGTGCGCGAGATAGCTTGCGGTGTCCGCGTCGCACACGTCGGAGAGCGCCGCCCAGTCGCCGTAGGAGCACAGACGATCCGCACCGCGCGCGCGGATGTAGGCGCACGCGATCGGGGACAGCTCGTGGTCAGCCTCGACGAAGTACATCTGCTTCTCGACATCGGTCAGCGGTTTGCCGAGCGCCGCGCCCGCCGGGGACACATGCTTGAAGGACGCCGCGGCCGGCATGCCGGTCGCCTTTTTGAGCGCCTTGACCAGCTGCCACGAGTTGAATGCGTCGCAGAAATTGATATAGCCCGGCTTGCCGTTTAAAACCTCGATCGGCAGCTCGCCCTCGGTCATAAAGATGCGCGCGGGCTTCTGGTTGGGATTGCAGCCGTATTTGAGTGCAAGTTCTTTCATGCGTTTTTGCCCTCCTCATGCTTGTTGCGGATCTCCTGCCAGTAAGCGCCGGTCGCAAGGTCGATGTAGCGCACGAACAGCGCGACCTTGTTCTGCTCGTTCATGCTGGTCCATAGCATCTCGGTGAACTGCTTGATCGGCTTTTCGATGCGGATGCACTTGGGCTCGCCGCGGAACGGCGGCAGCGGGTCGCCGTCGCACTGGTAGGTGTGGATAAAGTGGCCGAGGCCCGGCACCGGCTTGTCGTACTCGTAGAAAAAGCGCTTGTTCGAGGTGCGGTCCGAGGTAAAATTCTTGAGGATGGACAGGGAGTACGAGCCGTCCTCGTTGATGACGCCCGAAATGCGCGAGGTGTAGTTCGGCGCGTCCGGCTCGAACTCGCGGGTGCGCAGGGCGTCGATGTAGCTCTTGCCCTCGCGCAGGTAGTCGCAGATCGTGTCGGTCTGGTCGCCGTTGGTGACGACCAGCTTGCCGCCGCACTGGCGCACCGGATGGTAGATGATGAGCGAGGGGTCGGTCATCTTGGAGGGGTCGTAAGCCTCAGTGCGGATGCCGTCCTCGGTCTCGACAAAGACGCGATTGCGGCTGTTCTCCGAGCGGCCCATGATGAAATACGCGACCACGTTCTGCTTGTTGTCCAGCGTGCGGCCGAAAATGATGCCGCGTCCCGGATAGGCGTTGCTGAGCAGCTCGCCCTTGATATCGAACACATTTTTGCTCATTTTGCTGTCACTCCTCTTTTATTTCCTCGAAACCCACGCGCCGTGCACGGCCAGCCGCCCGGCGCAGAAATCGGACACCGCCTGCGGCAGCAATATCCACTCCGCCTGCTCCATCACGCGGCGCTGCAAAACCTCCGGCGTGTCGCCTTCCTCCACTTCAACCGCTTTCTGCGCGATGATCGCGCCGCCGTCTACCACTTCGGATACAAAATGCACGGTTGCGCCGGTCACCTTCACCCCTTTGGCGAGGGCGGCTTCGTGCACGCGCAGGCCGTAGTACCCTTCCCCGCAGAACGAGGGGATGAGGGACGGATGTACGTTGATGATCCGGTTCTCATACAGGCGGCAGAAGCTGTCCGGCAGCACGGTCATGAACCCTGCGAGCACGATAAGGCCGATGCCCTTTTCGCGCAGCAGCGCGTCAAGCGCATCCGCATAGCGGTTCGCATCGTCAAAATCCTTGCGCCGCAGCACAGCCGTGGGGATATCCGCTTTCGCGGCACGCTCGAGCGCATAGGCGTTCGGGTTGGACGAAACGACCAGCGCGATGCGCCCGTTTTCGATCTTCCCCGCCTGCTGCGCGTCGATCAGCGCCTGCAGGTTCGTGCCGCCGCCCGAAACCAAAACTGCAATATTAATCATATCGCCTCTCCAATTATACCAGCTCGACGCCCTTGTCGCCGCTGGTGCACTCGCCGATGATGTATGCCTTTTCGCCCGCAGCCGAGATCGCCGCGACCGCGCGGGAGGCATCCTCCGCCGCGACCGCGAGCACCAGGCCCGCGCCCATGTTGAAGGTGTTGTACATATCGCGCTCCGGGATCTTGCCGGTTCTGGCGATCAGGTCGAACACCGGCGGTACCGGCAGCGCGCTCTTTTCGATCTTCGCGCAGACGCCCTCGGGCAGCATGCGCGGCACGTTCTCATAGAAGCCGCCGCCCGTGATGTGGCTGATGCCCTTGACGTCCACCTTGCCCATCAGCGACTGGATGGTCTTGACGTAGATCTTAGTCGGGGTGAGCAGCTCCTCGCCGAGGGTCTTGCCGAACTCGTCGATATAGCGGCGCACGGACTTTTCGTTGATGCCGAGCGTCTTGCGCACGAGCGAGTAGCCGTTCGAGTGCACACCCGAGGAGGCCACGCCGATCAGCGCGTCGCCCGGCTTGATGGTGGTGCCGTCGATCATCTTCTCCTTGTCGACCATGCCGACCGAGAAGCCCGCCATGTCGTACTCATCCTCCGGGTAGAAGCCCGGCATCTCGGCGGTCTCGCCTCCGATCAGCGCGCAGCCCGCCTGACGGCAGCCCTCCGCAATGCCGGAAACCATCTGCGCGATCTTCGCGGGGTGGTTCTTGCCGACCGCGATATAGTCGAGGAAGAACAGCGGCTGCGCACCGCAGCACGCAATGTCGTTGACGCACATCGCGACGCAGTCGATGCCGACCGTGTCATGCTTGTCCATCAGGAAGGCCAGCTTGAGCTTGGTGCCCACGCCGTCCGTGCCGGAGACCAGGATGGGATCGGCCATGCCCTTGAAATCCGGGCGGAACAGGCCGCCGAAGCCGCCGAGCGTGCCCATTACGCCCTTGGTAAAGGTGGATTCCACCATCGGCTTCATCAGCTTGACCGCCTCGTAACCGGCGGTCACATCTACGCCGGCTGCCTTGTAGCTTTCAGAACGGCTTTCACTCATAGTTACACTCTCACTTTCCAAAATCGTTGTTGCATCTCACAGCGAATTTCGCGGCTGCGCCGCGCTGTATCCCGCTTGCCCGCAGGGGAAATTTTTTATTCCTTGCCATTCCAGCAGTAGGTGCAGACCTTGTCGCGGTCCAGCCCGATGGCCTCGAGCAGGCCGTCGAGCGACTGATAGCCCAGCGAGCTGAAGCCGAACTTTTCGCAGATGGACTTCAGCATGCACTGGCCGCGCTCGGTATTCGCGTCCGCGTATTCCTCGAGGTGCTTCTGGCCCTCGTCGCCCTCGAGCTCCTGCACGGTGCGGCGGGCGAGCAGCTCCATCTCGGAATTCGAGGAGGAGAAGTTCAGGTATTTGCACCCGTACATGATCGGCGGGCAGGCCGAGCGCATGTGCACTTCCTTCGCGCCGGATTCATACAGGAATTCGACCGTTTCGCGCAGCTGGGTGCCGCGGACGATCGAGTCGTCTACAAACAGCAGCTTTTTGCCCTCGATCAGCTCGGGCACCGGGATCTGCTTCATCTTGGCGACCTGATTGCGGATCTTCTGGCTGGCCGGCATGAACGAGCGCGGCCAGGTCGGGGTATACTTGACGAACGGGCGCGCGAACGGCTTGCCGCATTCGTTGGCGTAGCCGATCGCGTGCGGCACGCCGGAGTCCGGCACGCCCGCGATATAGTCCACATCGCCCGCAAGGCCGCGTTTTTTGTCGTCGCGCGCCATGATCTCGCCGTTGCGGTAGCGCATTACCTCGACGTTGACGCCCTCGTAATTCGAGTTCGGATAGCCGTAGTACGTCCACAGGAAGGCGCAGATGCGCATGTCCTTACCCGCGGGGGACAGGGTCTCGAACCCGTCCGCCGTGACCTTGACGATCTCGCGCGGACCGAGCTCGTAGGCGTCCTCATATCCCAGCTTATGGTACGCGAACGACTCGAACGAAACGCAGCAGCCGTCCTCATTCTGCCCGATCAGCACGGGCAGACGGCCCAGACGGTCACGCGCAGCGATAATGCCGCCCTTTGTCAGCACCAGAACGGTCAGCGAGCCGTCGATCAGCTCCTGCGCGTGCAGGATGCCGGAGACGATGTCGTCCGCCTGATTGATGAGCGCCGCGACCAGCTCGGTCGAGTTGACCTTGCCCGAGCTCATGGCCATGAACTGGTGGCCGTGGTCGGAAAAATAGCGGGCCACCAGCTCCTCGGCGTTGTTGATGATGCCGACCGTGGTCAGCGCATACAGGCCGAGGTGCGAGCGCACGAGCAGCGGCTGCGGGTCGGTGTCGCTGATGCAGCCGATGCCGCTGCAGCCGGAAAAGTCCGCAAGGTCCTTTTCGAACTTGGTGCGGAACGGGGTGTTTTCAATATTGTGGATCTGACGCTGGAAGCCGCGCTCCTGATCGTACAGAATCATACCGCCGCGGCGTGTACCCAGATGCGAGTGGTAGTCCACACCGAAGAAAATGTCCAGCACGCAGTCCTGCTTGGATACTGCGCCGAAAAATCCTCCCATAGATACTCCTTATCTGTGCCCGTCAGCCCTGATCCGAGGGAAGCGGGATCTCGTTTTCAAACATATTCTTTTCCGCCTGCTCGGGCACCGGGATCGGGTATTCGCCCGAGAAGCAGGCGTCGCAGAAGCCCAGCTTGCAGCCCACGGCGATCTTGCGCGCGGCCTCAAGCGACAGGAAGCCAAGGCTGTCCACGCCGATGATCTCGCGCATCTCCTCGACCGTGCGGCCGTGCGCGAGCAGCTGGCTGCGCTCGGGGATGTCCGTGCCGAAGAAGCAGGGATGGCGGAAGGGCGGCGCGGAGATGCGCATGTGCACCTCGGCCGCGCCCGCGTCGCGCAGCAGCTTTACCAGCCGCGCGCAGGTCGTGCCGCGGACGATCGAGTCGTCCACCATGATCACGCGCTTGCCCTCGACCGCGGTGCGCAGCGCGTTGAGCTTGAGGCGCACCGAGCGCTCGCGCTTGTCCTGCCCGGGCTGGATAAAGGTGCGGGCGATATAGCGGTTTTTGATCAGGCCCACGCCGTAGGGGATGCCGGAGAACTTGGCGTAGCCGATCGCGGCGGGGATGCCCGAGTCCGGCACGCCGATGACCACGTCCGCGCCCACCGGGTGCTCGATGGACAGGTACTTGCCCGCCTCCTGCCGGGCGAGCTCAACGCTCGCGCCGTCGATCACCGAGTCCGGACGCGCGAAATAGATATACTCAAATACGCAGGCCGAGGTCTTACACTGGACGCCGCAGTGCATCGAGCGCAGCGCGCCGTTTTCCACCACGCAGACCTCGCCCGGCTCGACGTCGCGGACAAATTCCGCGCCGAGCGCGTCGAGCGCGCAGGTCTCGGAGGCGAACACGTAGCTGTCGTCCAGCCTGCCGATGCAGAGCGGGCGGAAGCCGTGCGGGTCGCGCGCCGCGATCAGCTTGCGCGGGGACATGACGACGAGCGAATACGCGCCCTCGATCACGCCCATCGCGTTCACGACCGCCTGCTCGATCGAGCCGCACTTGAGGCGCTCGTTGACGATGGTGTAGACCAGCACCTCGGTATCGTTGGACGAGCGGAAAATACCGCCGCCGAGCTCGATCTTGCGGCGCAGCTCGCCGGCGTTGACCAGATTGCCGTTGTGCGCCACGGCAAGGTTGCCCTTGACGTGCGTGATCGCGATCGGCTGCGCGTTTTCGCGCGACTGGTTGCCGGTGGTCGAATAGCGGACATGGCCGATGGCCATCGAGCCGGGCATACCGTCCAGAATCTCCTGATTGAACACCTGGCTGACCAGGCCGACGTCCTTATGGCAGCGGATGACGCCGCGGTTGTTGACCGCGATGCCCGCCGCCTCCTGTCCGCGGTGCTGGAGCGCGAACAGCGCGACATACGCCTCATGCGCGGCCGAGATCTGCTTGCCCGGCGGCGCGGCGATGCCGAACACGCCGCACTCCTCGTGCACCTTGTCAAATGGGGTTTTGCTATGCTTTAGGATACGATATTTCATGCTTTGCCTTTGCTTGTTCCGGGGGATAATACGGTTACTTGCCCATGACGCGGTTCATGATCTCCTGATACGCCTCTTCGACGCCGCCCATGTCGCGGCGGAAGCGGTCCTTGTCCAGCTTTTCGCCGGTGGTCTTGTCCCACAGGCGGCAGGTGTCCGGGCTGATCTCGTCGGCGAGCACGATCGTGCCGTCCGCGGTCTTGCCGAACTCGAGCTTGAAGTCGACGAGGGTGACGTTCAGCGTATCGAAATACTGCTTCATGACCTCGTTTACCTTGAAGGTCATGGACTTGATCAGCTCGATCTCCTCGCGGGTGGCGAGCCCCAGCGCGATCGCGTGGTATTCGTTCATCAGCGGATCGCCGAGGTCGTCATTCTTATAGGACAGCTCGAAGGTCGGCTCATCGAATACGATGCCCTCCTTGACGCCGTAGCGCTTGGCAAAGGAGCCGGCGGAAATGTTGCGCACAATGACCTCGAGCGGCACGATGGACACCTTCTTGACCACGGTCTCGCGGTCGGAAAGCTGCTCGACGAAATGGGTCGGCACGCCCTGCTGCTCGAGCAGCTGGAACATGTGGTTGCTCATGACGTTGTTGATCGCGCCCTTGCCCGCAATGGTGCCCTTCTTCTCGCCGTTGAACGCGGTCGCGTCATCCTTGTAGGAGACGATGACGAGGTTGGGGTCGTCGGTCGCGAATACCTTCTTGGCCTTGCCTTCGTAAAGCTGTTCTTTCTTTTCCATGTCCATTTTCCTCCATTTTATGTGTAATAATTTGAAAACAATGTTGTTTTAAGGTTATACCCGGCCCGCACAATGGCGGCGCAGGCCGCGCCTTTACCTCGATCTCGATCGGAATATTATTCCGATCGAAGATAGGTCTTACCACGCATGGCGCGGATA
>USLE01000051.1 GCA_900555465.1 uncultured Butyricicoccus sp. | reverse complement strand
TCCTCGCGGGGGTCAAGCAGGGCGCGCTGCCGCTCGAGTCGTCCGCCCGCCCGGCGGATGTCGAGGAGGAACGGCGGCTGTTCTACGTCGGCATGACGCGCGCGCGGGAGGAGCTGATCCTGACCACCACGCGCGAGCCGTCCTGCTTTGTGGACGAGCTGCCGGACAGCGTTTCCCGGGAAAAGGATGCGCGCCGCAAGGCGCCGCCTGCGGCCGAGCAGCTCAGCCTGTTTTGAGACAAAAAAGAAAACGCGACGACGTCTTTTCGGACGCCGCCGCGTTTTTTCATTTCATGCGGGCGCATACAGGGGATACAGGACGACAAGCGCGATATACAGCGCGACCAGCACGGACGCGCCGACCCACCCGATGCGGGAAAACCAGAGATGCTTCATTTTCCGTCCTCCTGCGTGGACAGCGGGAATTCACGGATCGCGTAGCGCATCTTGCCCGAGGCCGCAGGCGGGATCTGGTCAACGGTTTTGATCGTGATCTCGGTGTCCGGGAAGATGCCCTGCAAAGCGGGCATGAACGCGGTCGGGTCGATCGATTCGCCGGGCATAGGTACGATCGCGAGCGTCGCGGTCTGCGGCGTGTGCTGGCGGAACTGGAACGAGCGCACAAAGGAGAGCGGGCGCAGCAGCTGGCCGATCAGGTTGCCGTGCACGAGCGCGCCTGCCTTGCCGACGAGCAGCGCGTCCTCGCGGCCCTCGATCGAGGAGAGCAGCGGCAGGGTGCGCCCGCAGGAGCAGGGCGTTTCGGAGAGCGTTCCCACGTCGCCCAGCAGATAACGCAGCCGGGGCTGGACATGGTTTGTCAGGTCGGTGATGGCGAGCACGCCGCTCTGCCCGGCGGGTACGGGCTCATAGGTGACCGGGTCGAGCGTTTCCAGGATGCAGTTCTCCGCGGTGATGTGCAGCCCGCCGCAGGGGCAGGAGTAACCGAGGATGCCTGCGTCGCGCGCGCCGTATTCGTTTGCCGCCGGGCAGCCGAACACGCGGGAGAACAGCGCGGCCTGCTCGGGGGACAGGGTCTCCGAGGTCGAGACTACGGCTTTGAGCTTGACGCGCAGCTGGTCGCGGTGCGGTTCCAGAATGTGCGCAAGCGCGGTCAGCGCGGTGGCATAGCCGTACAGGTATTCCGGGCGGTAGCTGTTGATAAAGCGGATATATTCGGGCGCGTCCTCGGGCCGCAGGTCGTAGGCGGACAGGATGCGGCGGTTTTTGAGCAGCTGCTCGCGCATGCGCTGCTTGCGCTGCTGGTTGGCATTTAACTCGACCGGGTTGCCCCAGACCATGAGGCTGCGGCTGCCGTAGGTGATGCCGAACCAGGACAGCCCGCGCCAGCGCGCGGCTTCGTAGGACTCGACCTGGTCGCGCGTCATGTAGAAATGGACCGGCTCGCCGGTTGAGCCGCCGGTGCAGTTGGCGATGCGCTGGGCGGCCGGGACCGCGTCGGACAGGAATTCGTCCGCGTGGTCGCGGAAGTCGGCCTTGTGCAGCACGGGCACGACGCGGGTCAGCACGCGGTAGGGGTCGGCCTTGATCTCCTCCTCGGAGACCGGCAGGCCGCGGTAAGCGGGAACGTGACGGATGCAGTCGAGCAGCAGGCTTTGCAGCAGCTCGCGCTGCTTGTCCGCAAGGTCGGGCGCGGTAGCGCTCGCCTGAAGGGCGGCGGTCTTGGCGCGCACGCGGTTGCCCTTGCGGAGCTCCATCGCGGGATACAGCAGGTGTTCGATCATGGCTTTATGCAGGCTTGGCATAATTGGATATCCTCCTCTACAGGATGCGGTGCAGGGAAAGAGCGTATCTTTTCCGCATCCGCAACACTAATAATATTATCACTCCTTTGCGGAGGTATCAAGGATATTCTTTGCCAAACGGCCGCAGATTGTCCGTCTGAGCGGGAAACGGGTGAAAAAGCGGCATCAAAGCGGCGCGCCGGGGAGAATGAGGCGGACGGGGATGCGCCCGGGCGGCTTTTTTGGGGTGCTGCACACCGGAAAACGGAACGAATCGCCCGCCGCATGCGTCAGAGAAGTGTTTGTGTTGCGGCGCACCGTGCCGCGCAATAAAAAAGGCACCTGCCCGAAGCAGATGCCCTCGCATCTATGGTGCGGGTAACAGGACTTGAAGCCCGCGCCTGCGGCGCAGGCTTCGCCCGCTGCGCGATTGTATGGCAGGTTCAAGTCCTGTGGGCAGGCGGTGTGCCGCGCAGTAAAAAAAGGCACCTGCCCGAAGCAGATGCCCTCGCATTTATGGTGCGGGTAACAGGACTTGAACCTGCACGCCAAAGACACCAGAACCTAAATCTGGCGCGTCTGCCATTCCGCCATACCCGCATGGATAGATACCTGTTTAGTATACCCGCTCCAAGGTGATTTGTCAATCGGGCGGGGCGCGCGGGGGCCGTGCGGCCGGGCCGCTGTCCGTGCACCGGGAAAGCGGCCCAGAACGCAAATGCGGATAAAATTTATGCAAATTCCAGTACCAAAGCCGGGGGCTTTGTGCTATACTTAATCTGTATCAATGTTTGCAGTATAACGAATGGGAGAGATCCATGAAACCGATCCGAATCCTTCCCGTGCTGCTGTCCTTTTTGCTGCTGGGCGGCTGCACGTTTCCATCGGGAGACGAACTGCTGGCGGCTCCCAGGCCATCGACCAATTACCAGACGCTGCAGACCGAGCTGGACCAGCGCCTTGCCTCGGGCGTATCCTATACCGCGCCGACCGAGGGCGAGAACCGCTCCTCCATCCAGCTGATCGATCTGGACAGCGACGGGGTCGAGGAAGCCATTGCTTTTTTCCGCGGTTCGACCTCCGCGACCAGCAATTCCTTTGAAATCTGCGTCTACAAGCGTCAGGGCGACCAGTACGTTGCGACCGGTTCGGTCGAAGGGCAGGGTACGTCGATCCAGTCGGTCGACTACCCGGTCATCACGCCGGAGGGCAAGCGCGGCATGGTGATCACCTGGCGCCTGACCGGCGACGGCACCGGCGCGCTGACCATGTGCGATTTTGACGCGGCGTGCACGCCGGGCGTGCTGCTCGAGACCGAGTATTCCGCAATGGAGCTGACCGATCTGACCGGCGACGGCGCGCGCGACCTGCTGCTGCTGACGACCGACCCCGGCGGCCGGCGCGTGGCGCGGCTTTACCAGTACCAGAATGATAAGCTGCTCATGGCGGGCGAGGCGGCGACCAGCCCGGAGACCGTCACGGTCGAGCGGATGCACAGCGGCCGCGTGCAGCCCAACCAGCCCGCGGTATTCGCGGAGGAGCGCATGGCGAGCAGCGTCGGCCTGACCACGGATATCTTCGTCTACAGCGAAGGTACCCTGATGAACCTCGCGCTCGACGGCGAGGATTCGATCACCCGCAGCACCTACCGCCCGATCTCGGTGTATGCGTCCGACGTCAATGCGGACCGCGTCATCGAGCTGCCGCGCGCAGTGCTCATGGCGGGCTATGACGACGCTGCGGCGTCGGATGCGATCTTCATGCTGGACTGGTATGTCTACAGCGCGGACCGCCCGCCCGTTGCGGTCGCGACCACCTATGACAATATCTCAGACGGCTGGCGCCTGTCGCTGGACGAAAGCTGGCATGACCGGATCACCGCGGTCAAAACCACGGACAGCGGCCTGAGCGCTGTGGAATTTCTGGAATACATCGGCGAGGATCAGCAGATCCCGCTGTTTACCATTTACTGCGCCACCGGCTCGCTGCGCGAGTATTACGCAGGCCGGACCGACCTGATCCAGCTGAACGAGACCGCCCAGGCGGTTTACTTCGCGCGGATCGCGGAGGAGGCGGAGCAGAGCACCCTGCAAGTCAGCGCGGCCGATATCCAGAGCCGCTTCTCACTGGTCACACAGGACTGGAACAACTGAGTATAAATGAGGAGGATTTATCCATGAAGCGCAAAATACTGGTTTTGGAAGATGAAGAAAATATCCGCTCCTTTCTGGTTCTCAACCTCAAGCGCAGCGGTTACGAGGTGATAGAGGCGGAGACCGGCGAGGAGGCGCTTGAGAAATACCATGCCAATCAGGATATCGCGGTCGCGGTGCTGGACGTCATGCTGCCCGGCATTGACGGCTACGAGGTCTGCCGCGCGATGCGCGCCGCGGGCTACGCGGCGGGCGTCATCATGCTGACCGCCCGCACGCAGGAGGCGGACAAGGTGACCGGCCTGATGAACGGCGCGGACGACTATGTGACCAAGCCGTTCTCGGTGATCGAGCTGTCGGCGCGCGTGGACGCGCTGTACCGCCGCGTATCCGGCTCGCCCTTCGCTGAGGAGGACGTGATCAAGTCCGGCCCGTTCAAACTCAACCTGCGCGCGCGCGAGGTGCTCAAAAACGGCATCAAGATCGAGCTGACGCAGATCGAATACGGGCTTTTAAAGGCGTTTATGGAGAACATCGGCAAGGCGCTTTCGCGCGACGAGCTGCTCGAGATGGTCTGGGGCCATCACTTTGTGGGCGAGCTCAAGATCGTGGACGTGAATATCCGCCGCCTGCGCATCAAGATCGAGGACGACCCCGCCGCCCCGACGCACATCGTGACCGTGCGCGGTTACGGTTATATGTGGGAGGGGTAAGTGCGCCTGCGCGGCGCGGCATCTACTGCTCACACCCCGTAGGGGCGCGCAGTGCGCGCCCGGGGAACGACGCCGCTGCGTAGCGTCGTATGTGCCCGTGCATCACGGGCGGGAGATTTCGCCGCCTGCGGGCGGCGGGAACGGTGTCGCTGCGCGCGACAGGCGCACAAGAGGAGGGGGAACCAAGGTTCCCCCTGCCTCTTGCGAATCACCACCCCTTCCTTCAGGGCGCGCTGCGCGCGCAAGAGTAAGTAATGCCTTCCGGTTGCCGCCCGGCTGCCATTGCGACAGGCAGGGGATTGGTTGCCACCCCAAAACGGTGCGCGTACCGTTCACTGCTGCCACATCGTAGGGCGCGACGACTCGGCGCGCCACTCTGGGCCACGACCCCGGCGCGCTAAACGCTGCGTCCGTAACCCGTAGGGGCGCGCATTGCGCGCCCGCACAGCACCCGGCCGGAGCGTCGCCTTCATGGAAACGGTAAACGCAAGCCTCACATCGCCAGCACCCCCGCCCCCGGGGTCTGGCGCAAAACTGAGCCGCCGCGACGTTATCGCAAATCAAATTTTTTCACAGTATGTGGACAAATTTGTTTGCGGTCGCGGGCAGCCGCGAACATCCCCCGGCGGGGGTGATTCGCAAGAGGGGGCAAAGCGCCCCCTCTTGTGCGCCCGCCGCGCGCAGCGGCACTTTCTGCCAGTTATGAACTGGCACATACGGCGCGCCGAGTCGTGGCCCAGGCCAGCTTCTCTTGCCGCTGCGCGGCAATTCACCTTCTCGCGCCCTACGGGATGGATCGTGTAACCACACTGTTCCCACTGCTCAAGGGCGACGTTTGGCGAGTCGGCGCCTCCTACGAGAGTGCGTGCGCGGCAATTCACCTTCTTGGCCTCTACGAAACCTATATTGTCCCTCGGGCGTGCAATGCGCGCCCCTACGGAATTGCGCGGCAATTCACTCCCGCCGCCCATCGGGCGGCCGCAAAAGAAAGGTTCCCTGCTATGGCAATGAACTACCACAAACACAAAAAACAGCCCGAATCGCCGCCGCAGCCGGCAGTCCCCAAGGTGATGCACTCTCCGGGCGGCATCAAGGGACGCTGGATGATGAACTCGCTGTCGTTCGTGCTTGTCATCCTCGCAGCCGTGGTCATTCTGATCTCGGTCGGCATATCGGGCTATTATTATGCCTCCGTGCGGGACAATCTGGTCTCCCGCGCGACGACGGTGTCCGATACCTTCCGGAAATACTTCACCGAAACATACAATCAGTTCTACACGCAGGCGGAGTCCACCATCGCGACGTTTCAGGAGCAGGATAAGCTCGAGCAGCAGTTTCTGGACACAAACGGCCGCGTGCTGCTCTCGACCTCGGGCCTGACCGGCGGCGGCATGGCGTCGACCGAGGACGCCGCAAAGGCGCTTGCCAGCCAGCAGCCGGAGGTATTCATCGGCCGCGACCCGCTCTCGGACGAGCGCGTGATGAGCGTCACCGCGCCGCTGCTGTCCTCGCGGGGCGATCTGATCGGCGGCGTGCGCTTCATCACCTCGCTGCGCATCGTGGAGCAGCAGATCTGGATCATCATCGGTATCGCGATCCTGGCCTGCCTGATTTTCCTCATGCTGGTCGTCATCTCGAACAGCTATTTTGTCAAGTCGATCGTCGATCCGGTGCTCAAGATCAACAACATTGCCAAGGAAATCGCAGCGGGCCGCTACGGCGTGCGCCTGCAAAAAACCTATGACGACGAGATCGGCGAGCTGTGCGACACGATCAACTATATGTCGGACGAGATCAGCCGCGCCGAGCGCATGAAGAACGACTTCATCTCCTCGGTCTCGCATGAGCTGCGAACCCCGCTGACCGCGATCGGCGGCTGGAGCGAGACCCTGCTCGCAGGCGGCGGTGAAGATCCCGAGGAGGTCGTACAGGGCCTGACCATCATCCAGAAGGAAGCGGGCCGCCTGACCCGCATGGTCGAGGAGCTGCTGGACTTCGCCCGCATTGAATCCGGCCGCATGAAGCTCGAGGTCGAGCTGTTCGACCTGTCGATCGAGCTGTATGAAGCGGTTTATATGTATGAAAACCTGCTGCAGAAGAGCGGCATCCAGCTCAGCTATGACGAGGACGTGGAGGCCAACTATTATATCAACGGTGACCGCCACCGCATGAAGCAGGTGTTCCTCAACATTCTGGACAACGCTGCGAAATACGGCGCGGACGGCAAAAAGATTGACATCGTCCTGCGCCGGGACGGCGGCAAGATCGTCGCGTCCGTGCGTGACTACGGCCAGGGCATCCCGGAGGCCGAGCTGCCGTTTGTCAAGGAGAAATTCTATAAGGGGTCGTCCAAGCAGCGCGGCAGCGGCATCGGCCTTGCCGTGACCGACGAGATCGTTTCGCTGCACGGCGGCACGCTGGATATCGCGTCCACGCTTGGCGCGGGCACGACGGTCACGGTCACCCTGCCCGCGGCGGAGGCGGAGGAGGCGCTCGGCATCACGGGCGCGATCCCCAAGATCCCGGACACCCCGTTTAACCCCGAAGGAGAAACGTAAATGCCAACGCAAAAGAAAACCACCATCGGCGGGCAGGCCATCATCGAGGGCATCGTGATGAAGGGCCCGAAAAAGGTCTGCACCGTTGTCCGCAAGGCAAGCGGCGAGCTGGTCACCAAGGAGGAGGACGCGCACCAGCCGTCTGCTGTCTGGAAACTGCCTGTGCTGCGCGGCGCCTACGGCCTGTTCATGGCCATGAAGGACGGCATTCAGGCAATCAACTACTCGGCCTCGTTTTTTGAGGACGAGGAGCCGGATGTGCCGCCCTCCAAGTTTGAAGTCTGGCTGGAGAACAAGTTCGGCTCGGAGGGGCTGGACAAGTTCGTCCTCGGCCTGTCGACTGTGATCGGCATTGCGT
>USLE01000050.1 GCA_900555465.1 uncultured Butyricicoccus sp. | reverse complement strand
TGCCGTAGCCGTTCTCGGTGATGGACAGCACATACGCGCCCTTGCGCGCGCTGAATCTGAACGAGGACGACGCGCTGGTCGATGTGCGCCTGACCGACGGCGAGCAGAACATCCTGATCGCCACCCACGAGGGCCGCGCGATCTGCTTTGACGAGAACGAGGTTCGCGCGATGGGCCGCACCGCGACCGGCGTGCGCGGTATCCGCCTGAGTGAAGGCGACTATGTGGTCGGCGCGGCGCGCGCGCGCAAGGGCGCGTATGTGCTGTCCATCACCGAGAACGGCTACGGCAAGCGCACCCCGGTGGAGGAATTCACCATCCACCACCGCGGCGGCGGCGGCATGATGCTGCATAACCTGACCGCCAAGACCGGCCTTGTGGCGGGCATCGCGGTCGTGGACGGCGACAACGACGTGATGATCATCACGGACGACGGCGTCATCATCCGCACGGGCTGCGAGGAGATCCGCGAATGCGGACGCGGCTCGCAGGGCGTTATCGTGATGCGCACGGGCGAGGACGTCAAGGTCATCGCGATTGCGCGCACGAGCAAGGAGGAAGAGGACGAAGTTTCCTCTGAAGAGGAAGCCGAGACGCCGGAAGCCTCTGAATAAGGTTTTATATTTGGGGCAGACCGAAAGGTCTGCCCTGTTTTTCTGCCTGTCGAGGTGAGGGCGGGCCCACTTCTCAAGTGGATGGAAGTGCCGCTGCGCGCGGCAGGCGCACAAGAGGAGGGGGAACCATATGGTTCCCCCTACCTCTTGCGAATCACCACCCCTTCCTTCAGGGCGCGCTGCGCGCGCAAGGGTAAGTGACGCTTTCCGTCTGCCGCCCGGCTGCCCCAAAGGGTAAGCAAAACGAATTCCACCCCGTAGGGCGCGAGAAGGTGAATTGCCGCGCAGCGGCAAGAGAGGCTGGCCTGGGCCACGACCTCGGCGCGCCCAATTTGGCACCCGGCCGGAGCGTCGCCTTCATGGAAACAACAGGCGAGGGCCTCACATCGTCAGCACCCCCGCCCCCCGGGGTCAGGCGCAAAACCCTACCGCCGCGACGTTATCGCAAATCAAATTTTTCCACAGAATGTGGATAAAATTTGTTTGCGGTCGCGGGCATCCGCGAACATCCCCCGGCGGGGGTGATTGACAAGAGGGGGTCAAGACCCCCTCTTGCCCGCAGTGTGGCCGCGTAGGCCACAATTTCAGCCCGTGAAGCGCGGGCGACACCTGTCCGCCTTTCAGGCATCCTGCCTGCGGCGCACAGCCGCGAATACGCCGTTAGGAACAAGCAGCATGGTAAATTCGCGCCAGCGGCACAAACAAAGGGCAAAAGGGCCGCCGAGTCGTGGCCCAGGCCAGCCTCTCTTGCCGCTGCGCGGCAATTCACCTTATCGCGCCCTTACAGTATAAACTACAAATGCCCCCTCCGCCCGGCGGCAGGCTTGGTTTGCAACTTCGCCGCCCGATGTGGTATACTATTTCATCATATCCACCGTATGGAAAGGAGGCTGCGCACATGGTCCGACGCAAGCTGCCGCCCCAGCGCACCCAGCTGACCCACCGGCAGATCAACCGGCTGCTGCCGTTCACGAACGCGCCGCTGTTCCACGCGCTCCAGTTGCTCGCCACGGGCGACTCTGCGCGCTTTCACATGCCCGGACACAAGGGCGAGCCGCTGTTCAATACCTATGCCGAGATTTTCGCCATCGACTTCACCGAAACCTACGGCACAGGCAACCTTTACACCGGGGAAGGCCCGATCCGCGACGCGGAGGTCGCCGCGGCGCTTTATTTCTGCGCCTCCGACTGCTTTTTCCTCACCGGCGGGTCGACACAGGGCATCATGGCCATGCTCGCCACCGCGGTCGGCCGGGGCGGCAGCGTGCTGCTCGACCGCGAGTGCCACAAATCCGTGTGCCACGCCTGCGCGCTGCTCGATATCACGCCCTACTTTGTCTCCGCGCCGCTCATCGAGCCGTTCGCGGTGTCGGGCGAGCTGCCGAAGGACGCGATCGAGCGCCAGCTGATCGACCACCCGGATATCAGGGCCGTGCTCATCACCTCGCCGACCTATTACGGCGTGCAGCGCGACATCCCGGCGCTCGCCGACCTGTGCCGCGCGTTTGACAAGCACCTGCTCGTGGACGCGGCGCACGGCGCGCATTTCCCGGCGGTCGGCCTGCCCGCACCGGTCGCGCAGGGCGCGGATCTGGCGGTGCTGTCCATGCACAAAACCCTGCCCTGCCTGGGACAGGGCGCGGTCGTCCTGTGCGGCGCGGGGGTGGATAAGCGCGCGCTGCGCGAAAATACCGCCCTGTTCGGCACCTCCAGCCCGTCTTACCCGATCATGGCGTCCATCGACCTCGCCCGCGCCTATACCGAAGGCCCGGGCCGCGCCGCCTACCGCCGCGCGGCGGAGACCTGCGGCGAGCTGCGCGAGTACATCGCGCGGCGCACGGGCTTTATTCCCCTGACACACGAGTATTTCCCCGCGCTCGACCCCTGCCGCCTGACCGTGTGCACTGCGGGCACGGACGCGACCGGCCACCAGCTGGCGGATATGCTGTGGAGCGAGGCGGGCGTTGCCTGCGAGATGGCGGACGACCGCAACGCGGTGTTCATCCTGACCGGCGCGGACACCGCAGGCGCGGTGCACCGGCTGCGCCGCGGCCTGCGCCACATTTCGCGCCGCCGCCGCGAGACGCTCATGTCCGCGCCCGCCGCGCCCTTCCCGGCTGCCGAGCGCGTCATGCGCGTGCGCGATGCGTGGTTCTCGCAGACCGGCCGGGTGGAGCCTGCCGCGGCCGAAAATTTAGTCTGCGCGCGGCCGGTCACGCCCTATCCGCCCGGTGTGCCGCTGCTCTGGCCGGGTGAGAAAATTACCCGGGCGCACATTGAACTTATCCGTGAAAGATGGTACAATGATATCAGCGAAATCACGGTTGTGATTTCGTGAGCCACCAAAAGGGGGAACTATGTTATGAAAATGGTACTTGCGATCATCAATTACGATGATGCACAGGACGTGATCAATAACCTGATGAAATCCGGCTTCCAGATCACCAAGCTGGCGACGACCGGCGGCTTTCTCAAGGCCGGCAACGTCACCATCCTGATCGGTCTGGACGAGTCCAAGCTGGACGAATGCTTCGACATCATCCGCGAGCATTCCTCCTCGCGCAAGCAGATCGTCCCGACCACGGCCGAGCTCGGCATGGGACTGTTCCCGTCCACGCCCGTGCAGGTCGATGTGGGCGGCGCGACCGTGTTCGTGCTCAATGTCGAGCGCTTTGAAAAGCTTTGATCTCGTTTGACACTCTGCCGGGCAACGCGGCGCTCAAGGCGAGCCTGCAAAACGCGCTGTCCGGCCGCTTTCCGCAGACCGTCCTGCTCTCGGGAGACGACAGCGCGGGGCTGGAAGCCCTGTCCGCCGTGCTCGCCGCGGGCATTCTCTGCGAAAGCCCGGGAAAACGCCCCTGCGGGACATGCCTTGCCTGCCGCAAGGTCGAGCAGGGCGTGCACCCCGACCTGACCGTGATCGACGAGGGCGAAAATGAGCTCAAAGTCGATCTGGCGCGCCGCATCAAGGCGGAAAACGCCATCATCCCGAACGACGGCGCGCGCCGCGTGACCATCATCCGCCACGCGCAGAACTTAAACCCGATGGCGCAGAACGCGCTGCTCAAGGAGCTGGAGGAACCGCCGGCCTATGCGTTTTTCATCCTGACCGCCGAGCAGCCGGACGCGCTGCTGCAGACCGTGCGCTCGCGCTGCACCAAATTCGCGCTCGAGCCGCCGCACGAGGCGGTGTCCGACGAGGAGGTCGCAGCCCTGCTCGCGCCCTATCTCGCGGCGGTCGCCGCGCAGCGGGAGGACCGCATGATGCTCGCCGCGCTCGCGCTCGAGAAGGTCCCGCGCCGCACGCTGCTCGGTATGCTGCGCATTTTGCAGACCGCGCTGCGCGATGCGGTGTTTTCTGCCAACGGGCTAAAGCAGGCGCCCCTGCAGGCCGCGCTGCGCGAGCAGACGCTGGCGCTCTCCCGAACGGTATCCGCCGGGCGGCTGCTGGTATGTTATGATTTTACAGAGGAGCTGATCGACCGCGTCTCGCGCAATGCGGCGGGCGCGGCTGTCACCTGCGCCCTAACGGGCGATATCTACCGCATCTGTTTTCTTTAATATAGGAGGAGCCATATTTGACGACCATTATCGGAGTCCGTTTCAAAACGGGCGGGAAAATGTATTATTTTGACCCGCAGGACGTACAGGTGCCTGTGGGCACGGGCGTGATCGTGGAGACCGCGCGCGGGCTGGAATACGGCAGCTGCGTGCAGGGCAACACCGAGGTTCCCGAGCAGTCGGTCGTGCAGCCGCTCCGGCGCATGGTGCGCATTGCGACCGACGCGGACCGGAAAACGCTCGAGCGCAACAAAAAGCGCGCGGATGAGGCGTTCATCGTGTGCAAGCGCAAGATCGAGGAGCGCGGGCTGGAAATGAACCTTGTGACCGCAGAATGTACCTTTGACATGAACAAAATGCTGTTTTACTTCACCGCGGACGGCCGCGTGGACTTCCGCGAGCTGGTCAAGGACCTCGCGGGCATCTTCCGCACGCGCATCGAGCTGCGCCAGATCGGCGTGCGCGACGAAGCGAAGATGATCGGCGGGCTGGGCACCTGCGGGCGCGAGCTGTGCTGCTGCTCGTATCTGGACGACTTCCATCCGGTGTCCATCAACATGGCAAAGGACCAGAACCTGTCGCTCAACCCGGCGAAGATCTCGGGCGTGTGCGGCAGGCTGATGTGCTGCCTGAAGTATGAGCACGAGGCCTATGCCGAGCTGCAGAAGGTCACGCCCAAGCAGGGCAGCGTGGTCGATACGCCCGAGGGCCGCGGCAAGGTGATCTCCACCCAGATGCTGCGCGGCACCTGCAAGGTGCAGCTGGACGACAGCCCGGAGCACACGCTGACCGAGTTCCAGTGCGCGGACTGCTGCACGGTCAAGGGCGTGTGCCGCAACCGCCACAATCAGGCCGCGATGGCCGAGGAGCGCCGCAAGCGCGAGGAGCAGGCGGCTGCCGAGCGCGCGGCCAAAGAGCAGGCCGAGCAGCCCGGCGGCGAGCAGGCCGCAGAGCAGGCTGCGGAGGCAGAAAAGAGTGCGGAAGGCACGGCCGCGCCGCGCCGCCGTCGCCGCAGGGGCGGACGCCGCCGCCGCAAGCCCTCGGGTGAGGGCGCTGCATCCGGCCAGCCCACCCGGCAGGCGGAACAATCATAAAAAAAGTTATCCCCATTTCCACGTGGAAATGGGGATATTTTTATGCGTGCGGGCGGGTTTGGCGGTTTCCCGGGCACAGAGCGCCCGGGGGCATTTGGCAGCGGAAAAAAATCATGTCAGACATGGATGACCGTGGAAAAGGAGAATGAAACAAAGATGTAACATTATAATCGCTTGTGTCACGATTGTTACACTTTCTTCCTTTCTATTGTGGGAAATGGAAGGAAACGCTATAATTTAATTATGAATTTTACAAGGATGGAAAGCCTATGCTGAAAAAAACAATCTGCGCCATTGTTGTGGCGTTTTCTGCATTGATATTTGCATCAGCGGCGTCGCCGATCTTCCCGGTCGAGCGCACGGACATTGACGGCGTGACCCGCGCCGGGTATCTGGATGAGACCGGCCGGACCGTGCTGCCCTTCGTCTATACGCAGGCGGGCGAGTTTGCGGAATGCGGCCTCGCCGCGGTCGAGGACGGCGCGAAAACCGCGGTCATCAACCGCGAGGGGTATCTCGTGGTCCCGTACACGGATTCCCCGGTCTCGGTGGATTTTTCCGACGAGATGATCGCCTACCGCTACCGCGACCACAGCGTGTATTACACGCTCGAGGGCGAACAGGTCGGCTCGTATGCGGGTGCGGTCGGCTTTTTTGAGGACGGCATCCTGCTGTGCCAAAGCCCGGCGTCCGGCCTGTATTCCTATGTAAAGGAGGACGACAGCCCTGCCTTTGCGGGCGAGTTCCGGGATGCGGGCGCGTTTTCCGGCGGCCGCGCGCTCGTGCAGACGACGGACGGCATCTATCTCGCGATCGACACCGCGGGCAGCACCCTGTACACCCTTGAGAGCGGCATTACGCCCTCCTACATGACCATTTTCGGCGAGGACACGATCGTGCTCTCCAACGGCACCAATCAGGCGCTTTACTCGCTCTCGCAGAGCGCGTTTTTGACCGATTTCCTGTATAAGACCATCTCGGAGTTCAACGACGGCGTCGCGATGGCGCGGCAGGTCAATCGCTGGGGCCTGATGGATACCAGCGGCAGCTGGCTGACCGAACCGACCTACTACTATCTCTCCTACATGGGCGAGGGGCTGTATGCGGCCCGCAGCGAGGACGGCTCGGTTTCCGCGGTCGATGCCTACGGCAACATCTCCTACCGCACGCCGAGCTATGTCGGCGGGTTCAATGAATTGCGCTACGGCCTTTCGTGGCACGGCACGGCCACCGGCCGCCTGATCTTCTTCCGCGCAAGCGGCGGCTACTTCGCGAGCCTGGAAAACGCGGAAAACCCCACGCTGCTGAGCGAAAACGTGGTCCGCGTGACGCAGGACGGCAAACTGCGGTATATCAACCTGTCAAACGGCAATGTCCTGTTCGAGCAGCCGACCTCGTTCGACCTGAGCAGCGGCATCACCGCGAACACCGTGCACTATGAAAAGTTCATGGGCTATCAGGAGGACGGCACCGCGCACGGCTGGGACGTCGACTTCCCGGAGATAAGCGGCCTGCCGGACGCGGATGTACAGAAGCAGATCAACGATGCGATCCGGAATTTCTTCCTCAAGGGGCCGTCGGTGACGGCGGAATACGATGCGCTCGAGGGCGGCTACGGCGCCTCGCTCGAGGGCTCGGTGCTGGTGGTATGGGCGAGCTGCATCAGCGGCAAGGGCGCGGGCGCCTCGGTCTGGAACAACAGCCTTGCGTTTGACGTCAATACGGGCGAGCAGTACCAGATGTCCGACCTGTTTGTCAGCGGGTATATGGACACGGTCCGCAGCCTGCTCCCGGATACCCATGAGGTCTATCTGTACAGCTTCCCGCGCATGAGCACCGAGGGCGTGACCTGGTACTACAATGAATACGAGAGCGAGCTGCAGAGCGCGTACACGGAAAACTATCTGCTCACCTTTGACCAGCTGGCGGACGTAATCGACGAGAGCAGCGACTGCTATATCGCCCTGCAGACGCCGTATCAGCGCCCGGCCAGCGATGCGGTCGCGGGCTTTGCCGACGTCAGCCGGAGCCACTGGGCGGCCTCTTTTATCGAGACGGTCGCCGGGGAAGGGCTGATGCAGGGCGCGGACGGCAGATTCCGTCCGGATGAGACCATCACCGCCGCCGAGGTCTGCGCGACCATCGCGCGCGTGCGCGAACTGCCGGAGGCGGAGACCGTGATGGAGGGCATCAACCCGGCTGCGTGGTATGCAGGGGAGGTCAGCGCGACAGAGGCCGCCGGCCTGCTGGAGGGGCTGACCGACGGCTTCCAG
>USLE01000049.1 GCA_900555465.1 uncultured Butyricicoccus sp. | reverse complement strand
GGCAAGGGCTCGGGCCGCTCGATCAAGGGGTTCAACCTGTTTGAGGCGCTGTCCTCCTGCTCGGATCTGCTCGAGCGCTACGGCGGACACGAGCTGGCCGCCGGGCTGACCGTGGGCGCGGATAAGGTCGATGAGCTGCGCGCGCGCCTGCGCGCCTATGCGGAGGAGCACGTCTCAATGGCCGAGCTGATCCCACAGCAGAACATCGACTGCATGGTGCGCCCGGAATCGCTGACCATCCCGCAGATCGAGGCGCTGTCCGTCCTCGAGCCGTACGGCATGCGCAACCCCGAGCCGGTGTTCTGCATGAAGGACATGGTGGTCGAGGATATCACGCCGATCTCGTCCGACCGGCATGTGCGGCTGACGCTCAGCAAGGACAGCGCGCGGTTTTCCGCCATGTGGTTCGGCACCGGGGCGGGCGGCCTCGGCTTTGTCGAGGGCAATCTGGTGGACGCTGCTTTCCATCTGGAGATAAACGAATTTCGCGGCCGCCGCTCGGTACAGCTTACGGTCTGCGATGTGCAGCTGAGCGAATGTGAGCATCTGGCGGACCAGAAGCTGCTCAACGTATACAACACCTACATGGCGGACGGGCCGCTGACCGCGCGCGAGGCGCGCCTGCTGCTGCCCGACCGCAAGGATCTGGTCGCCGTGTGGCGTCACATCGTGTGCCGCGCGGAGGACGGACGGCTGTCCGTGCCGGACGGCGCGCTCTCGCGCCGCGTGGCGTGGGAGAGCCGCAGGGACATCAACATCGGCAAGCTGTTTGTGTGCCTGGACGTGTTTTCCGAGTCCGGTCTGATCAGCTACCATTTCAAAGAGGGGATGCTCAACATCCTGCTCAAGCCTTATGAGGGTAAGGCGGATATATCTGGTTCGGTCGTCCTGGCTACGCTGCAAAGTATGGCGGGGTGACCAGAATGGGGGAACGAAGTATGCAGAACAAACTGGATTTTTTGCTCGAGCGCGTGCAGAAGCAAAACCCGCAGGCCAATATTCGGAAGATCCGTGCGGCCTATGAGTGCGCCGCCGCGGCGCACGAGGGGCAGAAGCGCAAAAACGGCGAGCCGTATATCATCCACCCGGTCTCGGTGGCCGAGATCGTGGTCGAGATGGGGCTGGATACGGATTCGATCTGCGCGGCGCTGCTGCATGACTGCATCGAGGACACCGAGTTCGGCTATAAGGAGATCGAGAACAAATTCGGCACGCCGGTCGCCGAGCTGGTGGACGGCGTCACCCGTCTGGGCATGCTGCGCTACTCCAAGGAGCAGGAGCAGTTTGAGGACCTGCGCAAGATGTTCATGGCAATGGCCAAGGACATCCGCGTCATCCTGATCAAGCTGGCCGACCGCCTGCACAACGCGCGCACCTTCCAGTACCTGCCCGAGCGCAAGCAGCGCGACAAGGCGCTCGAGACGATGGAAATCTACGCGCCCATCGCGCACCGTCTGGGCATGAGCCGCATCAAGTGGGAGCTCGAGGATCTGTGCCTCAAGGTGCTCGACCCGATCGGCTACAACGAGATCGTCGAGGGCCTGAAAGCCCAGAGCGAGCAGCACGAGGAGTTCCTCAAGGGCATTCAGGAGCGCATCAGCGCCAAGCTCGAGGAAGCGCATATCAAAAATACGATCTCCGCGCGCGTCAAGCACATCTACTCGATCTACCGCAAGATGTACGCCCAGCACAAGACCATCGACGAGATCTACGACATCTGCGCGGTGCGTGTGATCGTGGACACGGTTGCGGACTGCTACAACGTGCTCGGCTATGTGCACGACCTGTATAAGCCCATTCCGGGCCGCTTCAAGGACTATATCTCCACCCCCAAGCCCAACGGCTACCAGTCGCTGCACACGACGGTCATCGGCCGCGCGGGTATCCCGTTTGAGATCCAGATCCGCACCACCGAGATGCACAAGATGGCGGAATACGGCGTTGCGGCGCACTGGAAGTACAAACAGGGGCTGGACAAAAAGGGCAACGAAGAGGCTTTTGCGTGGATCCGTCAGCTGCTCGAAGCGCAGCAGGACACCGAGGCCGAGGACTTCATCAAGAATATCAAGGTCGACCTGTTCGCGGACGAGGTGTTCGTGTTCACGCCCAAGGGCGACGTGGTCAACATGCCCGCGGGCGCGACCCCGATCGACCTCGCCTACGCCATCCACTCTGCGGTCGGCAACCGCATGACCGGCTGCAAGATCAACGGCCGCATCGCGCCGATCGACAGCCAGCTCAAAAACGGCGATATCGTCGAGATCCTGACCTCCAAGGAGGCGCACGGCCCGAGCCGCGACTGGGTCAAGATCGTCAAAACGACCGAGGCGCGCAACAAGATCAAGCAGTGGTTCAAGAAGGAGTGCCGCGAGGAGAACATCATCAACGGCCGCGAGGATCTGGACCGCGAGCTGCGCGCCAACCTGCTGTACAACGGCTTTTACGAGAACGAGGAAGTGCAGAAAAACACGCTCAACAAGTTCTCGTTTGGTACGCTGGACGAACTGTACGCCGCCATCGGCTACGGCGGTATCACGCTGACCAAGGTCATCAACAAGGTCAAGGACGACGTGGGCAAGCTGCGCCGCCAGCGCGAGCTGGCCGAGCGCGCCGCGCACCCGCAGCCCGAGCAGCCGCACAAGCGCATCACCAAGAGCGCGACCGGCGTGGTGGTCGAGGGCATCGACAACTGCCTGGTCAAGTTCGCGCGCTGCTGCACGCCCATCCCGGGCGACGAGATCGTCGGCTTTGTCACGCGCGGCTACGGCGTGTCCATCCACCGGCGCGACTGCGTCAACGTGCATATGCAGGAGGACCCCGACCGCTGGCTGCACGCCTGGTGGGACGAGGATCTTGTGGTCGCCGACCGCTCCAACCGGTTCTCAACCGGCCTGCAGATATCCACGCGCAGCCGCATCGGCGTGCTGAGCGATGTGACCGCGGTGCTCGCGGCGTGCAAGATCAATGTGCATGAGATCTCGGCGCGCGACCTCAACGACGGCTTCGGCGTGATCAACGCGATGGTGGACGTCGCGGGTGTGCACCAGCTCGACAACCTGATCGGCCGGCTGCGGTCGATCAAGGGCGTGGTGGATGTGACACGCACGGTAGACACAAACTGAAAGATTCGATTGCGGCGTACAGCCGCAATCGAGAGGGATGCACCGCGGCATAGCCGCGGATGCGTCCCGGGACGCGAAAAAGTTCCGACAAGCGAAACTTTTTCGCTTTTAGTAGAATAAAAACCGTGATACACGGCCCAGGCCGCCTTCTCTTGGCCTGCGGCCAATTCACCTTGTGCTCCCGGTTTTTATGAAAATGCCGCTTTGCGGCATTTTCTGTTAAAAGCCGCGCGGGACGCGCGGCCGCCTGCGGGCGGGAACAAGGTGCTCGGCGGCAAAGCCGCCTGCACCTGTGGACAGCCGCTGCAAGCAGCGGCTGATTTTATGCCGTGCACAGTATGCACGGGATGGAAACGGAGAACGACAGGTATGAGGGCACTCATTCAGCGTGTTGCGCGCGCGTCGGTGACGATCGACGGCGTCGTGCGCGGCAAGATCGGGCAGGGCTTTCTGGTGCTGCTCGGCATTACGGACGGTGATACCGTGGAGGACGCGGTTTATCTCGCCGACAAGACGGTTAAACTGCGTGTATTCACGGATGAAAACGACAAGATGAACCGCTCGCTCGCGGACGTGGGCGGCGGCATCCTCGTGGTGTCGCAGTTTACGCTGTACGGGGACTGCAAAAAGGGCAACCGGCCGAGCTTTACCGCCGCCGCGCGCCCGGATACCGCGATCCCGCTGTACGAAGCGTTTATCGCGCGCTGCCGCGAGAGCGGCCTGCCGGTCGAGACCGGCGAATTCGGCGCAGATATGAAGGTCGACCTGCTCAACGACGGGCCGGTCACACTGTGGATGGACACCGCCCAGATGCGGTGAAGAAAAGGAGACAGCTTATGAAAATCATGCAGCTCTGTGTCGGCGTGGTCGGCACGAATTGCTACATCGTATACGACGAAAACACCCGCGAGGCCGCGGTGATCGACCCGGGCGACAACGCGCCCTCGATTTTGAAGGCAGTGGAGCAGGAAAAGCTCAGCGTCAAATATGTCCTGCTCACGCACGCGCATTTTGACCACATCCTCGCCGCGCACGAGGTGCTGGAGGCGACGGGCGCGCAGTATGTTGTGCCGGAGGGCGACCTGTGGCTGCTCGACCGGGGCAACATGGGCCAGTTCCGCAGCCTTGCGCGCAGCTATGTGCAGGATACGCCGGATATCGCCGCAAAGGAGGGCACCGAGGTCACCTTCGGCGGCATCACCGCGACTTATATGAACACGCCCGGCCACACGCCCGGCTCGTCGGTCATCAAAATGGGCGACTGCCTGTTCACGGGCGACACCCTGTTCCGCCATGAGTGCGGCCGCTGCGACCTTGAAGGCGGCGATTTCGGCCAGATGCTCCAGTCGCTGAAGCGCCTGCACGACCTCGAGGGCGACTACAAGGTGCTGCCCGGGCATGAGGGCATCTCGACCCTGTCCGAGGAGCGCGCGGTCAACCCGTATATGCTGCAGGCGGTTGGGAAACGATGATCTACACACTGGAAGGACATGACCTCAAGCACGCGGTCGAGGAGATGCTGTTCCACCTGCTGCCCACCGCGACGCTCACGCGTGCGGACGAGGCAGGGGAGGGCGATTGGTGCCGCAGCCTGCTTTCCGAGCAGGACGGCGAGGCGGTCGGCCGCGCCATCGCCTGCATCGGCGGCGTGACGCACGAGAGCGTGCGCCGCGCGCCGGTCGCGGGTCTGGGGCCGCTCGACTACAGGCGTGTCATCACCGAGCTGGTCAAGATGACTGTGTACGACGCGGTCGTTCCCGCGCTCGCGCAGCCGCCCGTGTGGGGCAGCCTGACCGGCGTGCGGCCGGCCAAGCTCGCGCGCGGCCTGATCGAGCGCGGCATGAGCCGCGGCGAGGCGGCGGCGCATCTGCGCGAGCACTTTTATGTATCGCCCGAGCGCACCGCGCTCACCATCCGCGCGGCCGCGACCGCAATGGAGCTGGACAAGGCGATCGGGCCGGACGACATTTCGCTCTATGTCGGCATCCCGTTCTGCCCGTCGCGGTGCTACTACTGCTCGTTCGTGTCGTCCACGACCGCGCAGTCCGGCCATCTGATCGAGCCGTATCTGGATACCCTGTGCCGCGAGATCGCGGAGACCGCCGCGCTCGTGCGCGAGGCGGGCAAGCGGGTGCAGAGCGTGTACATCGGCGGCGGTACGCCGACGACGCTCTCCGAGCAGCAGCTGGAGCGCCTGCTGAAAACATTGGAACAAAACTTTGATTTTTCCGGTCTTCGTGAATATACTGTGGAAGCGGGGCGTCCGGATACCATCACGCCGGGCAAGCTGCGCGCGCTACGGGCGGCGGGCGTAGGCCGGGTGAGCATCAACCCGCAGTCGATGGACGATCAGGTGCTCGCGGCCTTCGGGCGGCGGCACGCGGCGTCGGACGTGCTGCGCGCCTACGACGAGGCGCGGCAGGCGGGCTTCCGCGAGATCAACATGGACGTGATCGCGGGCCTCACCGGCGACACGGCGGAGACCTTTGCCCGCACGATCGACACGCTGATCGGCCTTGCGCCGGAGAATATCACCGTACATACGCTGGCCATCAAGCGCGGCGCGGACCTGACCGACAAGGCGGCAGCCGCGGCGCAGCGCGAGACGGTCTCACGTATGCTGGACGGCGCATCGCACGCGCTGCAAACGGCGGGCTACGGCCCGTATTACCTGTACCGGCAGAAATTCACCGCAGGCGGGTTTGAAAACGTCGGCTGGTGCAAGCCGGATACCGAGTGCTTTTACAATGTGACCATGATGGAAGAGCTCCAGACCATCCTGTCGCTCGGCGCGGGCGGCGTGTCCAAGCGCGTCGACCGGGATACCGGCTGGATCGAGCGGACGAACAATCCCAAGTATCCGCTTGAGTACATCGGCGCGGCGGACCGTCTGGCAGCCGGCAAACGCAAGATCCTTTTTCCCAGGCAGTAAGGAGGGAAACTTTTATGGCGGAGTATACGCTCAAATATATCAACCACCGCGCGCGGTATGACGCGGCGGCGTTTATCGGGGAGTGCGAGCAGCAGTACCACGACCAGGTGCTCCGCGTGGCGGAGGAGATCGCGGAGAACAGCGCGCACAGGCCCATCGTGCTGATCAACGGCCCGTCCTCGTCGGGCAAGACCACCACGAACGACCGTATCGCCCGTGCGCTCGCAAAGCACGGCATCCATGCGGAGATGATCTCGATGGACGATTATTACCGCACGGTCGGCACCTATGAGATCCCGCCCGACCCGGAAAACGGCGTGCCCGATCTGGAGAGCCCGGAGTGCATGAACCTGCCGCTCCTCAGCCAGCATCTGGCGCAGCTCGTGGCGGGCGAGGAGATCGAGCTGCCGCGGTTTGATTTCGAGACCCGTTCGTCCGTGCCCGGCGGGCAGTCGCTGCGCCTCGACCCGGACGAGGTGGTGCTCATCGAGGGCATCCACTCGTTCAACCCGGTCATCATGGGCGATCTGGCCCACGCCGCGACTGGCGTGTACCTGTCGGTGGCGAGCACGGTCACGCCCGAGGAGGGGCCGCGCCTTGAGCCGTATATGCTGCGCTTCCTGCGCCGCGCGATGCGCGACAGCCTGTTCCGCAATTCGCCGGTGGCGGAAACGCTCGGCCAGTGGAACTCGGTGCGGCGCGGTGAGCGGCTGTATATTTCGCCCTACCGCGGGCAGGCCAACCTGACCGTAGACACCTTCCTGCCGTATGAGCTGAACATCCTGATGACCCGCCTTGAGCCGCAGCTGCGCGCACACGCCGAGGCGCTCGCGGATGCGGACCTTGCGCCGGTGGGCGAGATGCTCGGGCAGGTCGAGCCGATCGACTATGCGGACCTCATCCCGGACGACTCGGTGCTGCATGAATTCATCGGCTGAAATATGGAAAACCGGGCAAACCTTGCATTTTCGCAGGGCATGAAGTATAATAAGGCGTCACCGCAGGATGAGCGGTGCTGCTTCAAAACCAATATGGCGGGCTTCCCGCCGGAAGGAGCGATGGACAATGGATGCAAAGGTACAGTCGTTTCTGGATAAGATCAAGGTGATGGCGGATAAGACCAGCCAGGCAGCGGGCCGCGCGGCGGACGCCGCAGGCAAAAAGGCGACCGAGCTGGCGAGTGCGACGCGCATCAACCTGCAGATCTTCGACCTGAACACCGAGTGCGAGGTGCTCTATAAGGAGATCGGCAAAATGGTATACGACCTGCACTGCGGCGTCGAGGTCTCAAACGATGAGATGGACGAAAAGATCGCCGCGATTGACGCAAAGCAGGAGAAGATCGCAGCCCTGCGCGAGGAGCTCGCCGGCATGCGGTCGATCGTGGTCTGCCCGCACTGCGGCAAGACGTGCAGCCGGGAGGATGCGTTCTGCTCGGGCTGCGGCGGCGCGCTGTGAGCGCATATTTCGCGGCGCCCTGCCATACCGTAGAATCAGTAAAAGCAAAGGGCGTGTAGCGTTTGCAGCGAAAAAAACAGAATTTTATACAAGGCGCGGTCATTTTGATGATCGCGAGCCTGGTCGTC
>USLE01000048.1 GCA_900555465.1 uncultured Butyricicoccus sp. | reverse complement strand
GTATCCGCGCAAGGCAGCCGGGATGAGATCCTGCCGCAGCTGCTCGGCGAGCCGAAAAAAGCGTGCGGATGCCCGCTGGAAGGAGCGCAGAACAGATGAACAAGATCACAGAGCGGCTGCTCAAAGCGGTTTCGGACTGGATGGACGTGCCGCAGAACGCCGCCTACAACATCCGCGAGGACGGGCAGTGCGCCGGGCGGCAGTCCACCAAAAACATCCGGATCACTTCCAAAACGGATAAGCCCGGCATTGACATCCATATCCTGCCCGGAACCAGGGGCGAGACCGTGTATATCCCCGCATGTGTGACCCACAGCGCGGTGGACGATCTGGTATACAACGATTTTTATGTGGGTGAAAACGCAGACGTGACCATTATCGCTGGCTGCGGCGTACACGCGGACGGCGAGGAGGACGCACGCCACAACGGCATCCACCGCTTTATCCTGCACAAAAACGCGCATGTTTTATACGTGGAAAAGCATCTGGGCACCGGGGACGGCACAGGGGCGCGCAAAATCGACCCGGTCACCGAGGTCGAGCAGGAGGAAGGCAGCCAAATGGAGATGGAGACCACGCAGATCGGCGGCGTGGACCTCACCCACCGCACGATGAAGGCCAAGCTCGCGGCGGGTGCCAAGCTCAAGGTGCGCGAACGCCTGCTGACCGACGGCAGCCAGCAGGCGTTCACCGATTTTGTGGTCGAGCTGAACGGCGACGACAGCGGCTGCGACCTGATCTCGCGCTCGGTCGCCAAGGAAAATTCCCATCAGGAGTTCCGCTCAATGATCCGCGGCAACCGCCCCTGCACCGGGCACAGCGAGTGCGATGCGATCATCATGGGACATGGCACGGTGAATGCAGCGCCCGAGCTTGCCGCAAACCACGAGGACGCCGCGCTCATCCACGAGGCCGCCATCGGCAAGATTGCGGGCGAGCAGATCCTCAAGCTGTGCACGCTCGGCCTGACCGAAGAACAAGCGGAAGCGAAGATTGTGGAAGGCTTCCTGCGCTGAAAAGCAGCAAAACAAAAAACCGCAGCAGACATGCCGCTGCGGTTTTGCTTTTATGCGGAAGGGAGAAGCCCCGCCTTGCGCGCCATCCAGTCCTGCGTAAAATGGTTGAACAGCGCGATCACGCGGCCGACGCCGACGACGGCCACAACCGTACCCACACCCACGCCGACCAGATGCCCCGCAAACAGCAGGCTGATGGCTGTCGTCAGCACAATGTTGAACAAGTCAAAGCAGTTCTTGGTAAACCCTACGCTCTTGCCGATCGAGTCGGCGATCGCCTGCACGATCCCGTCGCCGGGATTGGACACCAGACGCATGTTGAGCGACATGGCTGCCCCAATGCCGGTCAGCAGGATCGCAAGACAAAGGAACAGGAACCGGCCGGGCAGGCTGCCCGCGAATGCGTCTGCGTAAGCCGTCTGAAGCTCCGGGATCTGTTCCGAAAACAGATTTAAAAAGCGTGTAAAAATCAGGCTCAGCGGAAATTGAAGCACATCGAACAGCAGCGTGATTTTCAGATCGACCTGCTTTGCGTGCAGGTACCCCTCCCCTGCTGTTGTCTGCCGGGACCGGCGGTACTGTCCTGTGTGCAGCAGTATTTCTACCAGCACAAACGCCGCATACAGCACCAGCGTCATGTTGCCGAAGTTCAGCCCGCAGATGGTCGAGATGCTGAAGGAGACTGAAATGATCGGCGAAACGTCAAGGCCGACCTTTGTGTTGAGCGTCAGCCCCAACGCCAGCACCAGCAGGCCGATGATATAAAATAAGATACGGAAAAGCATTGTTTTCTTCATATACACTGTCCTTTTTTGTTTTTCAGGTGATACAATGGATTTCCATCCATGCCGAACACTCTATTTCGCGCAAAACGGATGCACTGCCGCTCGATATTGGAACCTTCACGGGATAAAAGCCACCTGTTCTTGCGTTCAAAAACAGGTGGCTTGCGTATATTCTTGTGCTTTTCCCCATCTGTACAGGAGGAATCACGTCGCCGGGGAATCATCCTCAGGAACGATGATGTTGAGCAGGAACACGATCAGGAACGATACCATCAGCGAGCTGCCGAAGATATTCTGGACAAGCTGCGGGCAGAACTGCAGGATGTCCGGCACTGTGTCGATACCAATGCCGATGGCAAGCGCAATACCAACGATCAGCTTGTTGCGGTAGTTCATCGGCTGCTCGTTCAGCAGCTGGATGCCCGACATCGTGATAGCGGCAAACACCGTGACCGTTGCGCCGCCCAGTACAGGCTGCGGGATGGTGGTCATCAGCGCGCCGAACTTCGGGCAGAAGCCTGCTGCCAGCATAACCAGACCGACGATCAGGAACACGCGCTTGGCAACTACCTTGGTCGTGCAGATCAGGCCGACGTTCTGGCTGTACGGATCGGTCGGCAGGCCGCCGATCACCGCACCGATCATGCCGCAGACCGACTGGCCCTTGATGGCGCCGCCGAGCTCCTTGTCGGTCGCTTCGCGGTTAAAGCCGCCCATCGCGGTGGAAGATACGTCACCGATGGTCTGCACCGCCTGCACAACGTACATCAGCACCATCATGATGATAGCATCCGGATGGAACGCAAGGCCAAAATGGAACGGCACGGGCACAGAGACCCAGCCAGCCTGACTCACATCGGAAAAGTCCACAATGCCGCCCATGACCAGAGCGATCACATAACCCACCAGAATGCCGATCAGCATGCCGGATACACGGACATAGCCCTTGCCGAACAGGCTGCATGCGAGCGTAACTGCCAGCGTGACAAGCGCCAGGATCCAGAATTTTCCGGAGCCAAACGATCCGTCAGCCTGCGCCGCTGAGCCGCCGCCCATATATGTGATCGCGGTCTGGTACAGCGACAGGCCAATGCTCAGCACCACAGTGCCGCTGACGATCGGCGGAAAGAACCGCCGTATTTTTCCCATGAACATGCCGATGAAAATGGAAATAAAGCCAGCGACCAGCTGCGAGCCGAAAATCGCGGAAATGCCATATTGTGTGCCGATCATGGTCAGGATGGGCATATAGGCGAAAGCTACACCCATGACATTCGGCAGCCCCATGCCGAATCCCATAACAGGATAGAGCTGAAGCAGGGTTGTAATGCCACCGATGATCATTGCCGCCTGCGTCAGGATAATCTGATCCGCTGCGGAAAGTGAAAGCGTACTCGCAATCAGCATCGGCGGGGTGATATTACCGACCAACATGGCCAGAACATGCTGCAAGGCCTGCGGAAAGGCCTGCCCCCAGGATGGTTTGCCGTTGAGCCGGAACAGCTCGCCATTGGATGTTTTCTCTTTTTGCATTTTGTCAACTGCCTTCCTTTATTTTGTGAAATACGGAAAATGAAAAGACTATATTATGATATCAAATTCCACCCTGCCTGTCCACATCAAATTAAGAAATCCGAAAAAAATCAGCGAACTTGGTCAAAAAGTGCGGAAATATGTTTGAATTTTTCACCAAGGTGAAATATGTGCAGCCAGCCTGCCGGCTGGGTGACGCGATCGTTTTTTCAATAAAAACAGAAAAACCGCCGTTTTCGGCGGTTTTTCTGAATCATTTGGTCCGAGTGACAGGACTTGAACCTGCGGCCTCTTGACCCCCAGTCAAGCACGCTACCAGCTGCGCTACACCCGGATACGCAAGGGACTAGATAACCCTGCCAAAATAGGATATCAAATTTACCCCGCGTTGTCAAGGCTTTTTTCGCAGGAATTCCGGTTTGTCTGCCGATGCTCATGACCTTGATACATTATAATCTGTATAATCTGTGTGTCGGTTCAAAAATCATCATCAAACGAAAAAAATCCCGGAGAATACTCCGGGATCCTTTGTTTTATCTTTTCACTGCCGTGCGGATGCTTTTATAAAGCTGGATCACAAGCGTCGGCAGGAAGGCCAGCAGCACCACCAGCCCCAGCTGCACACCGGTGAACGGTACGACCTCGAACAGGCCGTTCAGCCCCGGGATGAGCAGCACAGCCGCAAGCAGGACCACGCCCGCCGCGAACGCCGCAAGGCTTGCCTTGTTGGTCAGCAGGCCGAGCGAGAAGATCGACTTTTCTCCGCGGCAGTTGAAGCCGTGGAACAGGCGCGCAAGCGTCAGCGTAGCGAATGCCAGTGTCATAGCGAGGCCGTCGCCGCCTGCACGCAGGCCGACAAAGTAGGCTGCCATTGTCGCACATGCGATCAGCAGGCCGTAAACAAAGATACGGCGCAGCAGCGAGCCCGTCAGGATGGGTTCCTTGGGGTCGCGCGGCTTCTGCTCCAGCAGGTCGCCGGTCGCCGGCTCCACGCCGATCGCGATCGCGGGCAGCGAGTCGGTCAGCAGGTTGATGAACAGCAGGTGCACGGGCGCAAACGGGACCGGGAGCGCCAGAATGGACGTAAACAGTACGCACAGGATGCCTGCCATGTTGCCGGAAAGCAGGAAGTTGATCGCGTTTTTGATGTTGGTATATACGCCGCGGCCATTGACGACCGCCTTTACGATCGTGGCGAAGTTATCATCCGCAAGGATCATGGATGCTGCGTCCTTGGAGACCTCGGTGCCGGTGATGCCCATCGCAACGCCGATGTCCGCGGCCTTGAGCGCAGGCGCATCGTTGACGCCGTCGCCCGTCATGGAGACGATTTTGCCCTTGCGCTGCCACGCTTCGACAATGCGGATCTTATGCTCGGGCGATACGCGGGCGTAAACCGAAATATGTTCCAGATGTGCATCCAGCTCTTCTTCCGTCATGTCGTCCAGCTCCACGCCGGAGAGCGCCTCGTCCCCGTCGCGGAAAATGCCGATCTGGCGTGCGATCGCGGTCGCGGTGATCTTGTGGTCGCCCGTGATCATGATCGTGCGCACACCGCCGCGCGCGGCATCCGCCACTGCCTGAATTGCCTCCGGACGCGGCGGGTCGATCATGGAGACCAGGCCGATAAAGGTAAACCCATGTTCATCCTCGAGCGTCAGCGGACGGATGGCATCCAGTTCGCGCTGCGCAAAGGCCAGCACACGCAGGCCCTCCTGCGACAGCTCAAGGTTGACCTGTGCAATGCGCGTTTTCCATTCCTCGGTCATGGGTACGGGGCCGTCCGAGGTGAGCACATACTCGGAGCGGTCCAGCAGCACGTCGATCGCACCCTTGGTGTACATCGTAGAGGTGCCCTCGATGTCGTGCAGCGTGCTCATCAGCTTGCGGTCGGAGTCGAACGCCAGCTCGCCCAGACGCGGGTGCTGGTCGCGGTAGGCGCTCTCCTCCACGCCCAGCCGGTCGCCGATCATGACGAGCGCGACCTCGGTCGGGTCGCCGATGGCCTCGCCGGTCTCCTCGTCCGTCGTCGCGTCGCTCGCGAGCAGCGCCGCTTTGAGCAGCAGACGCTGTACGTCGTTTGCAAGGTCCAGATGCTTTTCGTCGAGCAGTGTATCATCTGCATAGATCTTCTGCGGAGTCATTTTGTTCTGGGTCAGCGTGCCGGTCTTATCCGAGCAGATGACCGAAACCGCGCCCAGCGTCTCGACCGCCTTGAGCTCCTTGATGATCGCATTCTGCCGCGCCATCTTCTGCGTGCCCATCGCCTGCACGATGGTCACGATCGAGCTGAGCGCCTCGGGGATCGCGGCAACCGCGAGCGCAACCGCAAACATCAGGGAATCCAGAATTGCGTCAAAGCCGGTGCTGTCCGCGTGGTAGAGCGAGAGCGCAAACACGCCCACGCAGATCACGAGGATGATGATCGCCAGACGGCGGCTGAAATCGTCCAGGCTGACCTGGAGCGGGGTCTTGCGCTGCTGGGTCTGGTTCATCAGCGCCGCGATCTTGCCGATCTCGGTCTGCATGCCGGTCGCCGTAACCACCATGACCGCGCGGCCATAGGTCACCAGAGACCCCGAGAACACCATGTTCTTCTGGTCGCCCAGCGCAACCTTGCCGCCCGTGAGCACATCCGCGGTCTTTTCCACCCCCTCGCTCTCGCCGGTCAGCGAGCTTTCGTTGACCTTGAGCGAGTAGTTTTCCAATATGCGGCCGTCTGCGACGATCATATCGCCCGCTTCCAGCTCAACGATATCGCCGGGCACGATCTCGGTCGAGCTGACCACCATGCGCGTGCCGCCGCGGATCACCTTGGCGGACGGCGACGACATGGCTTTCAGGCTTTGCAGGGACTTTTCCGCCTTGCAGTGCTGCACTGTGCCGAGTACGGCGTTCAGGATGAGCACCGCGAAAATGACGACCGTGCTTTCCACGTTGCCGGAAAGCAGGGAGATTACTGCCGCCGCGAGCAGGATCACGACCAGCAGGTCCTTGAACTGCGAGAAGAACACCTCGACCACGGACTTCCGGTTCGCTTCCGCGAGCGCGTTCTGCCCGTATTTTTGCAGGCGCGCCGCCGCTTCCTCGCCGGACAGGCCGCTGCGGCTGCTGTCCATATCGCCGAGCGTCTGCTCTGCTGATCGGTTGTAGAAGACTTTTTCCATGTAGCCAAACTCCTTTTTTCGTCCAGAGTATTTAGGATATGCAGCAGGGTGCAGAATCTTGCGTCCGGCGCACGCCGGAACACAGCCCTGCGGCAAACAAAAAAGACTTTTGAGTAAGCGCTTCTACAGCATAAAGCGTTTACTCAAAAGTCTTGTGACCGGTTCGCCGGTGTCCGCTACCAGACCGGCGCAACCGGACGGAATGTTGACAGCGGAACTTATCCTACTCCCTTTTGCAGTAATAACAGTATAGCCGGAAAACAGCCGTTTGTCAAGCAGCGTTTTGCATACCGGTCAAAAGCGCCGCGGTAGTTTTGCCGCGGCGCCTCAAACCAAATGTTTACTTTTTAACCGATAACGGCCTTGTGGAAGGTCTTTTTGCCCTTTTTGATGATGCACTCCTCTTTAAAGAAGTCCTTGTCCAGCATCTGCTTGAAGTCCGCGACCTTTTCGCCGTTCAGCGATACGCCGCCGCCCTGCACGAGCTTGCGCGCCTCGCCGTTGGACGCCGCCAGGCCGCACTTGACCAGCAGGGTCAGCACGCCGATCTGTCCGTCCGCGAAGTCCTCGTCGGACAGCTCGGTGGTCGGCATGTTCTCGCTTGCGCCCGCGCCCATGAAGATATCCTTCGCAGCTGCCATCGCCTTGTCGGCCTCTTCCTTGCCGTGCACCAGCTCGGTCAGCTCGTAGGCAAGGATCTCCTTGGCCTTGTTGAGCTGCGCGCCCTCCCACTTGTCCATTTCCTCGATCTGCTCGAGCGGCAGGAAGGTCAGCATGCGGATGCACTTAAGCACATCCGCGTCGTCCACATTGCGCCAGTACTGGAAGAAATCGTAGGGCGAGGTCTTGTTCGGGTCAAGCCACACCGCGCCCGCCGCGGTCTTGCCCATCTTCTTGCCCTCAGAGTTGAGCAGCAGCGTGATGGTCATGGCGTGCGCGTCCTTGCCCAGCTTGCGGCGGATCAGCTCGGTGCCGCCCAGCATGTTGCTCCACTGGTCGTTACCGCCGAACTGCATGTTGCAGCCGTAGTTCTGGAACAGGTAGTAGAAGTCGTAGGACTGCATGATCATGTAGTTGAACTCCAGGAAGCTGAGGCCCTTTTCCATGCGCTGCTTGTAGCACTCCGCGCGCAGCATGTTGTTGACCGAGAAGCACGCGCCGACCTCGCGCAGCAGCTCGATATAGTTGAGCTTCATC
>USLE01000047.1 GCA_900555465.1 uncultured Butyricicoccus sp. | reverse complement strand
GAGTGCATCCTTGGTAAGGATGAGGTCACCGGTTCAAATCCGGTCAGCAGCTCCAGCAGAAAAGCCCGTCGTTCCGCGCTATGCGCTGGATGCCGGGCTTTTTTTCATACAGCGTTTTGGGCGGCGGGCAAAAGCGCGCGATTCAGGAAACGATGGAGCGCGACGCGCAGAAATCGGACACCCCGTAGGGGCGCACAGTGCGCGCCCGGGGCTAATGTATACACAGGTTTCGTAGAGCACGAGAAGGTGAATTGCCGCGTGATATCGTAGGGCGCGACGACCTCGGCGCGCCAAACGTTGCGTCCGTATCTCGTAGGGGCGCGCATCGCGCGCCCGGGATTTTGGCTTATATCGTTTTGCGAAACTGCTTATCATAACTGTGTATTCGCGGCCTGCGCGGCCGCACTGCGCACAAGAAGGGGACAACCTGACGGTTTTCCCCTTCTTGCGAATCAACCCCTTTCCCTCAGGGCGCGCTGCGCGCGCAAAAGTAAGTATTCCTTTCCGATTGCCGCCCATTTTCCATATCAGGGTAAGCAGAACGGCTGCCACCCCAGAGGGGCGGGCGCGCAGTGCGCGCCCCTACGACAGGCTGAACGGTGCGTTCCCGTGGGTGGAGTCCTCCCCTTCTTGTTGCTTTTAGAAAGTGGGCGGCGAAAAGTTTGACGTTACGCACCTTGCGCGCGCAGCGCGCCCTTATTTGCGGCAGCAAATGCCATAAATCTTTGGCCTCATACCTATGCGTCTGCTCTCAGCCAAAGGAAATGGGGTGATTCGCAAGAGGGGAGAAACTTTGTGTCTCCCCTCTTGTGTGCCCGTCGCGCACAGCGACACTTTCTGCCAGTTATGAACTGGCACACACTTCGCCCTGTTTGAGCCACCACCCCCATTGGGCGCGCACTGCGCGCCCCTACGGCCAAGACGTATATAAGATACACCGCCCCGCCGTTTATCACAGCATTAAAATCCCAAAGGAGGAATCCTTTTGAAAATCCGCAATTCCCTCATCCTGCTGCTCACCGCCACCATCTGGGGCTTCGCCTTCGTCGCACAGAGCGTCGGCATGGACTACGTCGGCCCGCTTACCTTCCTGTTCTCGCGCAGTCTGATCGGCGGCATCGTGCTGCTGCCGGTCGTCGCGATACTGCACAAAAACGGCCCCGGCCATGCCTCGGAAACGCCCGAGGAAAAGCGCAAAGCCTGCAAGACCCTGCTCATCGGCGGCGTATGCTGCGGCGTGGCACTGTGCGCAGCCGACCTTACCCAGCAGATCGGGCTGCTCCATACCACGGTCGGCAAGTCCGGCTTTCTTACATCCTGTTATATCCTGATCGTCCCGCTGATCAATCTGCTGTTTTTTCGCCGCCGGTGCAGCCGGTTGGTTTGGGGCGGGATCGCGCTTGCCGTTGTCGGGATGTACTTCCTCTGTCTGAGCGACGGACTGAGCATCAACATCGGCGACCTGATCACCCTTGTCTGCGCGGTCCTGTTCTCGATACATATTCTGGTGATCGACTACTTCTCCCCGCGCACGGACGGGGTCAAGATGTCCTGCATCCAGTTTTTCGTGTGCGCCGCCATCGCGGGCGTGGGCATGCTGCTGTTCGAGCAGCCCAGTCTGGATTCGATCCTCGCCGCGTGGAAACCCATACTGTATGCGGGCGCACTGTCCTCCGGCGCGGGGTATACCTTACAGATCATCGGCCAGAGGGGCATGAACCCGACCGTCGCCTCGCTCATTATGAGCATGGAATCCGTGATTTCGGTCATCGCGGGGTGGCTCCTCCTCGGGCAGGCGATGTCCGCCCGCGAGCTGTTCGGCTGCGTGCTCATGTTTGCCGCCATCGTGCTCGCCCAGCTGCCGGATAAAACCATGCAAAAAGCCGCTAATTAGCGGCTTTTTCTTTTGTGCATCTTTTTGGGGTAATCCGTATTGACAAATGCGCCTTCCCGTTCTAATATGAATACATGAACATATGAGCAATTATTCATATATTACATGAGGAGGCGAGCCTATGGCGGACGAACAGACCCGCACTGCCGCACAAGTGCCAGACGAAGCGATTTCAGGGCATCATCACCACCATGATGCAGAACATCCAGATATAGCAGATCATATTCACCACAATCATGATGAAACCGCCGAAAATCACGATCATCATCACCACGATGGTGAATGTTCCTGCGACCACGACCACCATGAGCACGAGCATCACCATCATCACGATAGCGAGTGCGGCTGCGGCCACGACCATCACGACCACGAACATCACCATCACGACGGCGAATGTTCCTGCGGCCATGATCACCATGAGCACGAGCACCACCACGCGGCGGGCGCGCACAGCGTCAAGCGCGTCTACACGGTGCAGAACCTCGGCTGCGCGCACTGCGCGGCCGAAATGCAGTACCAGATCAGCCAGCTCGACGGTGTGGACGACTGCGTGCTGGTCTACGAGACCCGCCAGCTGCGTGTGACCGGCGAAAACCCGGACGCCCTGCTCCCCCAGATCCGCGAGATCTGCCGGTCCATCGAAAGCGAGACCAAAATCATCGCGCCCGCGCCCAAGCACCACGGCAAGGGCAATCAGCGCGTATACACCATCCAGAACCTCGGCTGCGCGAACTGCGCCGCCGAAATGCAGCACCAGATCAGCCAGCTCGACGGCGTGGACGACTGCGTGCTGGTCTACGAAACCCGCCAGCTGCGCGTGACCGGCGAAAACCCGGACGCCCTGCTCCCCCGGATCCGCGAGATCTGTCAGTCCATCGAGAGCGAGACCAAGATCATCGCGCCCGAGGACGAGGAGGAAAAGAGCAACAGCCACCCGCTCGCGGAGATCCTGATCGGCGCAGGCCTGTTCGTCGCAGGCGAGTTCCTGCCGGACGGCGTGCCCAAGGTGGCCGTCATGCTGGCGGCCTACCTGCTGCTCGGCTGGCATGTGCTGCTGACCGCGGTCAAAAACATCGGCAAGGGCCGCGTATTTGACGAAAACTTCCTCATGGCGCTCGCCACGGTCGGCGCATGGGCGATCGGCTCGTTCGACGAGGCGGTCGGCGTTATGCTGTTCTACCGCATCGGCGAATACTTCGAGGACCGCGCGGTCGAACGCTCGCGCAGGCAGATCATGGCTGCGGTCGACCTGCGGCCGGAGACCGTCAATCTGGTCGAAGCGGACGGCAATATCCGCACCCTCCCGGCGGAGGACGCGGCGGTGGGCGACATCGTGCTCGTCCGCCCGGGCGACCGCGTGCCGCTGGACGGCGAGGTCATCGAGGGCGAAAGCCGTCTGGACACCTCGGCAGTCACGGGCGAGCCGGTGCCGGTGCGTGTCGCCGCGGGCGACCGCGCGATCTCGGGCTGCGTCAACACGGACGGCGCGATCAAGCTGCGCGTCACCCATGTGCTCGCGGAGAGCATGGTGCAGCGCATTTTGGACAGCGTGGAGAACGCCGCCGCGCGCAAACCCAAGATCGACCGCTTTATCACCCGCTTTTCCCGCATTTACACCCCTGCGGTCGTGGGCATCGCGCTGCTGACCGCCATCATACCCAGCCTTGTCACCGGCAACTGGGGCCAGTGGGTGTATACCGCACTCACCTTCCTCGTCATCTCCTGCCCGTGCGCGCTCGTGCTCAGCGTGCCGCTGACCTACTTCGCGGGCATCGGCGCGGGCTCGAGGCGCGGCATCCTGTTCAAGGGCGGCGCGTCGCTCGAGGCGCTGAATAATGTGAAAACCATTGTCATGGATAAGACCGGCACGATCACCAAGGGCAACTTTGTCGTGCAGGATATCGTCCCGGCGGACGGCGCAAAGATCGACCAAAACGAGCTGCTGTGGCTCGCGGCCGCGTGCGAGGGCGCGTCCACCCACCCGATCGCGAAATCCATCCTCGCCGCCTATGAGACGCGCAAGGAGGCCGCTGCCAAGGCCGACCGGCCCAGCCTCGTGCTGGTCGAGGGCATGGTGGAGAACATCCGCGAGCAGGCGGGCGAGGGCGTGGAGGCCACGCTGGACGGCAAGACCGTGCTCTGCGGCAACCGTAAACTGATGGCACGCCACGGCATCGACCTGTCCGGCTATCAGGGCACGCCGGGCAGCACCGAGGTGCTGCTCGCGGCGGACGGCCGCTACATCGGCCACATCGCGATTGCGGACACCGTCAAGGCGGACGCGCAGCAGGCGGTCGCACGCCTCAAGACGCAGGGCCTGACCACCGCCATGCTGACCGGCGACGGGCAGGACAGCGCGGACGCGGTCGCACAGGCGGTTGGCATCGACGAGGTGCGCGCGCGGCTGCTGCCCGAGGATAAGCTGTCCGCGCTGTCCGACATCCGCGAGAAGCGCGGCGCGGTCATGTTCGTGGGCGACGGCATCAACGACGCACCCGTGCTCGCGGGCGCGGACGTGGGTGCGGCGATGGGCAGCGGCGCGGACGCGGCGATCGAGGCCGCGGACGTGGTGTTCATGAACGCCGACCTGTCCTCCATCCCCGCATCGGTTAAGATCGCGCGCAAGGCCAACCTGATCTCCAAGGAAAACATCGTGTTCGCGCTCACGGTCAAGCTGCTGGTCATGGCGCTCGGCCTGTTCGGCGTCGCGTCCATGTGGCTGGCGGTGTTCGCGGACACCGGCGTGGCCATGCTGTGCGTGCTCAATTCGGTGCGCATGCTGTATATGAAAACCGAATGACTTCTGTTATGAAGCGGCCCGCCGTGCAAACCGGCGGGCTTTTTCTTGCATATTTGCCCGGGATGGGCTATCATAATAGGGAAAGAAAAACATACCCGAAAGGAAGGATTTGCATGGAAATCACCAAGATCCCGGCGCGCGCCGACGTGCCGGACCAGGACAAATGGGCGATAAACGACCTGTTCGCCACGGATGACGACTGGCGCGCTGCGCTCGCCGGCGCAAAGGAATTCGTGCCGCACGTCGCGGCCTACCGCGGCCGACTGGGCGAGAGCGGCGAGACCCTGCTCGCCTTTTTCCGGCTGGACGATGAGATCAGCCTCGCGTTTGACGCGCTCGTGCACTACGCCCAGCGCAAAAGCGACGAGGACACCCGCGTTGCAGCGTATCAGGAGATGGTCAGCCAGGTGACGCGCCTCGCGGTCGAACTGCAGTCCGCGGCGGCGTTTGAGACCCCCGAGCTGCTCGCGATCGACGACGACACGCTTGCGCGCTTTTATCAGGAGGCGCCTGAACTGGAAAACTACCGGCTCTGCATCGACCGCGTGCGCCGCCGCAAGGAGCATGTGCTCTCAGACAAGGAGGAAGCCCTGCTCGCCGCGGCGGGCGAAATGGCCGCCAGCCCGGACGACATCTACTCGATGTTAAACGACGCCGACCTCACCTTCCCGGACGCGGCCGACAAGGACGGGAACCGCCACCCGGTCACCCACGGCACCTATATCCCGCTCATGCAGTCCTATGACCGCGTGCTGCGCAAGTCCGCGTTCGATTCGCTCTACTCGGTGTACGGCCAGTTCCGCAACACCGCAGCCGCGACCCTGTCCGCGCAGATGAAGCAGCTGCTGTTCTTCGCCAACGCGCGCAAATATCCCTCCACGCTGGACGCAGCGCTCGACGGCACCGAGGTGCCGCCCGCGATCTACCACAACCTGATCGACGCGGTACACCGCTCATTCCAGCCCATGTACCGCTATGTCGGCCTGCGCCGCCGCCTGCTCGGGCTGGACGAGCTGCATATGTACGACCTGTACGTCCCGGTCGTCGAGGGCGTGGAGATGAAGTTCACCTTCGAGGAAGCCAAGGAAATTGCCCTCAAAGCGCTCGCCCCGCTGGGCGAGGATTACCTCGCCATCCTGCGCGAAGGCTTCGAAAACGGCTGGATCGACGTATACGAGAACGAGGGCAAGCGCTCGGGCGCGTACTCTGCGGGCGCGCGCGTGCACCCCTATGTGCTGCTGAACTTCAAGGGCACGCTGGACGATGTGTTCACCCTCGTGCACGAGATGGGCCACGCGATCCACTCCTACCTGTCCAACAAGACCCAGCCGACCGCGTATCAGGACTATGTGATCTTTGTCGCCGAGGTCGCCTCGACCTGCAACGAAGCGCTGCTGATGGAATACCTGCTGTCGGTCACCACGGACAAAAAGCAGCGCGCCTACCTCATCAACCACTTCCTCGAGCAGTTCCGCGGCACCCTGTACCGCCAGACCATGTTCGCGGAGTTTGAGCTGAGGGCCAATGAGATGACCCGGCGCGGCGAGGGCACGACCGCCGAGGCGCTCTGCACGCTGTACAAGCAGCTCAACGAGCAGTATTTCGGCCCGGATATGGTCGTGGACGACGAGATCGCGCTCGAGTGGGCGCGCATCCCGCATTTCTACTATGATTACTACGTCTACCAGTACGCCACCGGCTACGCCGCGGCGATCGCGCTGTCGCGCCGCATCCTGCGCGAGGGCGAGCCGGCGGTCAAAGACTACCTCGGGTTCCTGTCCGGCGGCTGCTCGGCCGACCCGATCACGCTGCTGCGCGGCGCGGGCGTGGATATGGCAAGCCCCGCGCCCATCGAGGACGCGACAAAGCTGTTTGACGATTTGATTTCCGAAATGGAAGCGCTGCTGGCGTAAACCAGAATGAAAAGGGAACGGATTTGTCCGTTCCCTTTTGTTATGCCGCGGCGCCATTTCCCCGGCGATGTAACAGATTCCGGAAATTGTGCAGATGACAAACCCCGGTTTGTGGTGTATAATACTCTTGGATTACAATGGGACAAAAAAGGAGATTTCCATGCCGAAAATAGGACTGATTTCGCTCGGCTGCGCCAAAAACCTGGTCGACAGCGAGCACATGCTCGCCCTGCTGCGCGCGGCGGGCTGGGAAATTACCGAGGACATGGCCGAGGCCGACGTGGGCGTGGTCAACACCTGCGGGTTCATCGAGGCCGCCAAGAGCGAGGCCATCGAGACCATCCTCGACGTGGCGCAGTACAAGCAGACCGGCAGGATGAAAGGTCTGGTCGTGACAGGCTGCCTGGTGCAGCGCTACGCGGAAGAGATGAAAACCGAACTGCCCGAGATCGACGCGCTGTGCGGCACGGGCAGCTATGAGAACATCGTGGACGCGGCAAATGCCGCGCTCGGCGGGCACAAGGCGGCTTACATGGCGGATATGGCGTCCGCTGCGCTCGAGGGCAGCCGCTCGCGCCTGACCCCGTCCTACACCGCTTACTTCAAGATCGCCGAGGGCTGCTCCAACCGCTGCGGCTACTGCATCATCCCCAAGCTGCGCGGGCCGTACCGCTCGCGCGAGATGGACGCGCTGCTCCGCGAGGCAAAAGCGCTGAGCGACGCGGGCGTCAAGGAGCTGATCGTCATCGCGCAGGACATCACCAAGTACGGTATGGACCTGCCGGGGCACAGGCGCCTGCTGCCTGAACTGCTGCGCGAGCTGTGCAAGCTGGACTTTACCTGGGTGCGCCTGCACTACCTCTACCCCGACCAGATCACGGACGAGCTGGTCGACGTGATCGCGTCCGAGCCCAAGATCGTCAAATATCTGGACATCCCGCTCCAGCATGTGTCAAAGCGCATTTTGCGCGCCATGCACCGCCCGGGCGACGGGGCGGAGTTCGCCGCGCTGATCGCAGACCTGCGGCAGCGCATCCCCGGCCTTGTGCTGCGCACCAGCCTGATCGTCGGCCTGCCGGGCGAGACCGAGGAGGAATTTGCCGAGCTGTGCAGCTTTTTGCAGGAGACGCAGAT
>USLE01000046.1 GCA_900555465.1 uncultured Butyricicoccus sp. | reverse complement strand
TCCATATCCTGCCCCAGCGCGAACAGCTCGCCGCTGAAGCTCATCTTGGTGTACTTGAAGATCCAGCCCATAACGACCGAGTAGCCGATCGCAAGGCCCATAGAACCGATGACCGGCAGCGCGCCGATGATCTCACCGGCGGTCTTCTTGCCGGTGCGCTCCTCCATCGCCTTGCCGAACGAGCCTACAGGGCCCGCGCCGCCCCAGCGGCCGAGGGAGAACTCCTCCATAACGCCCGAAGCGCCGATCAGCAGCACGAACAGGAAGTACGGCAGCAGGAAGGTCATGCCGCCATAGGTCGCGACCATGTACGGGAAGCGCCAGATATTCGCCATACCGACTGCGGAGCCGATACAGGCAATGATAAAGCCCCATTTGCTCTTAAACCCGTCGCGGGACTCGGGGTTCGCCAGCTTAGCGCCTTCGTTTTTATTACTCATTTATTGCACCTCATTTCCATCCTGCACGTTTCATGCGCAGTGCAGGTTACGCCCGGATGTTTTCTTTCTGTCAGATCACCTTTCTGTGCAGCAGGTCATCAATCGAACCGGGTTACAGCGCCGCAATCACTTCGATCTCGACGAGCGCATCCTTTGGCAGCCGCGCTACCTCAACGGCAGAACGGGCCGGATAGCTGCCCTCGGTGAAAAAGGCTGCATATACCTCGTTCATCGCACCGAAGTTTTCCATATCGCTGAGGAACACTGTGGTCTTGATGACACGATCCATCCCCACGCCAGCTTCAGCAAGGATCGCCTTGACGTTTTCCAGGGACTGCCGCGTCTGCGCCGCGATGCCTTCCGGGAATGCGCCGGTCGCGGGATCGATCGGCAGCTGGCCGGAAGTGATGACCAGACCATCGGTTGCAACAGCCTGTGCGTACGGGCCGATCGCCGCAGGCGCCAAGTCCGTACTAATTTTACGTTTCATTAGCATCCGCCTCCTTTTTCTTAACACAATCTTAGCATGATAATAAGAATTCGTCAATGTCTTTTGTGTATTTTACACTATAATGCAGTTTAAACTCGGCCAATTGTGGAAGTTTTACATAACGTTTGTGAAATATTCATAATAATTTTTTCTCTTTATTGTGAAAATTTCTTTTATCCATTTCGAGCAATTCCCTGATTTTCCCATTCTCATGCACCATGATAAATTCAGGGCCTGTTTTATCCGGTTTTTTTGAATATGACAAAACGCCTCCCCATCATGCGGTATGCGGCGAGCCCTGTGCCCCCAAACGCAGAAGCTCGGATTTCCCGCATGAATTCTGAGCGCCGGAAATATGTTGGTAAAGAAAACATATTCAGACGATCCGGAGAGATGCCCATGAACACAGCGTATGAGCGCACCGAAACGCAGAAGCAGGCCGCGGGGACCTGCTTTACGGTTCGCAATCTCAGCCCCTGCTATCCTGCCGCAGAGCGGGAACTCGTCAAAAAGGACATCGAACACAAGTTATACGATATTTTCCGCAAATATTGCGAGGTTTAGCGCTGTTCTGCGCGCTGCGGGCTGGTTTTCCGGGCAGCCCCGTTTCTTTTGCATAAAGGGGGGGGAGCACCATGAGGATAGAAGCGATCTACACCCGGCAGTCGGTCGACCGGGCGGACAGCATTTCGGTCGAAAGCCAGGCGGAATACTGCAAAAAGGAGCTGACCGGGAACCAATATCGCATTTATACGGATAAGGGCTATAGCGGCAAAAACACCGACCGCCCGGCCTTTCAGCAGATGATGCAGGATGTCGCCGCGGGCCGGATCGAGCGGGTGATCGTCTACCGGCTCGACCGCATCAGCCGCTCCGTGCTGGATTTTGCCAACGTGATCGACGTGTTTCAGACCCATGCGGTCAGCTTTTCCAGCACAATGGAAAAGTTCGATACCGCCTCCCCGATCGGCAAGGCCATGCTGATGATCGTGATGATCTTCGCGCAGCTCGAGCGCGAGACCATCCAGCAGCGCGTCATTGACGCATACGCCTCCCGCAGCCGGCGCGGGTTTTACATGGGCGGCCGGGTCCCCTACGGCTTTGCGCTCAGGCAGATCACGATCGACGGCGTGCGCACGCACTGCTATGCCCCGCTGGAACGCGAAAGCGCGGTGATCCGCCGGATTTTCTCGCTCTATGCGCAGCCGCAAGCCTCGCTGGGCGATGTTGCCGCGTATTTAAGCGCACACAATATCAAAAACCTCAGCGGCGCGCCCTTCAGCCGGTCCCGCATCCGGGACCTGATCGTCAACCCCATCTATGTGCGGGCGGATCCGCGCATTTATCATTTCTTCCAAACGCAGGGGACGGAGATCGTCAATCCCCCGGCGGATTTTATCGGTGTGAACGGGGCCTATCTGTATTCCGGCGATGCCGACAAGCGCAAAACCGCCTCCCTCAGCGGGCATACGCTGGTGCTCGCCCCGCACGAGGGTATTGTGGATGCGGGTACCTGGATCCTATGCCGCACCAAATGCCTGCATCACCAATCCGCCGCCAAGCCCATGAAGGCGCAGCGGACATGGCTTGCCGGCAAGCTCAAATGCGGCTGCTGCGGCCACGCGCTGACGGTGAAAGTGGGGCGCCGCAAGCGCAAAGCGGATGTGCGGTACTACCTTTGCAGCCATAAATACGCTTCCAAAGGCGGCTGCACCTTCGGCTCGCTGCGCGCCGACACGGTGGACGCCCTTGTGTTTGCGGAAATATGCGGCAAACTTCGCGAATTCCCAACCCTGTCCCCGGCGCCGCCGGTTTCCGGCCGCTCTGCCTGCCGGCTGCAGGCGCAGATGGATGCAGTCGACAGCGAGCTACAGGCGCTCGTCCGACAGGTCCCGCAGGCCGACGCCGGCCTGATGCGTTACATCAACCGGCAGATCACCGCGCTCGAAGCACAAAAGGAGGCGCTGTGCACCCGCCTTTCCGCGCTGGAGCGGCAGGCGCAGGCGGATGCGCCGGAGATCACCGGCTACCTGCAAAACTGGGACCGGCTCACGACCGGCGACAAGGCCGCGGTCGCGGACTGCCTGATCGAATCCATCCGCGCCACGGAGACCGAACTTCAAATCATCTGGAGGATTTGACGGGGAAAGCCGTTCCCTGTTGTGCGCTTCGGCGATGCGCTGCGCGTAGTACAGGACAATCTGGATGCGAAGAACTACTACGCCTTCAACCCGGCGATCGACATCCGCCCGCCGCAGAAAGCATGGTCGCCCAAGCTGCCTGCGGCAGAGAACAAAGCGCCCGCTGCCGCGGATGCCAAAGCCCCGGCCGACAACGCCTGACCGTACGCATTTCAGCCTCCTCTGCCAAAGAGGAGGCTGAGGCTGTCGAAAAACTATGTTTTTCGAACAGCCTCTCGATCGAAACCACGCTTTCGATCGAAAATTCCGCTGCCTGCGCGCGCCTTTCAGGCACACTTGCCAGCGGTTTGTATAAAAACCGAGATACATGCTCCCGGTTTTTATGGAAATTGCGGCTCGCCGCAATTTCCTATTTGATACGCGCTACGCGCGAAAGTGCTTCCTCGACAGACTGAGCCTCCTCTGCCAAAGAGGAGGCTGTTATTTTGCACACTTTTTGCACATTTGACCACAGGAATGTCCTTTTACTTTTGCGACTTTTCTGGTATAATAAATCATGGAAATTATTATGCTGATAGCACATCAAGTACCTGATATGCGGCAGGATTTTGGTGAGTTTTCAGCTTTTCTTCTCGCCCGCAGGCGTGATATAATGGGGAGCAAATTGTTGAAGAATTGCTTTGCACGCTTTGGCAGGCTGAAAAATCTTAAACAAATGGGGAACCAGCATGAAAGAGAATACTTTGGTCATTACAGGCATGGGGGCGGTCACGCCGGTCGGCATCGGTGTGGACGCCTATTGGCGCGCATTGATCGCCGGCGCGTGCGGCATCGGCCGGATCACGCGCTTTGACGCATCCGGCCTGCCGGTGCAGATCGCGGCGGAGCTTAAGGGATTCGACCCTGTCGAGCATATGCCCAAAACACTCGCGCGCACGATGGACCCGTTCATGCAGTTCGCTTTTGCCGCTGCGGAAGAGGCGCTCGCGGACAGCGGGCTTGCCATCGAGCCGGAGTCCGACCGCATCGGCATCGTCATGGGCACGGCGATGGACGGCGTGACCACGGTCGCGCGCACGCAGGAGGCATACGACGCGGGCCACCGCGTCGGCCCGCGCTTTGTGCCCATGACCATCGGCAACATCGCCGCGGCGCAGATCGCGATCGCGCACGGCATCCACGGCCCGAGCCTGACGCTCAACACCGCCTGCTCGGCGGGCGGCGACGCGATGATGACCGCCGCCATGCTGCTCAAAACCGGTGAGGCGAACGCGGTGCTCGCGGTCGGCGGCGAAAGCATCCTGTGCCCGATCGTGGTGTCCGGCCTGTCGCAGGCAAAGGCGCTGTCCCGCCGCAACGACGACCCGGAACACGCCTGCCGCCCGTTTGACCTGAACCGCGACGGCTTTGTCATCGGCGAGGGCGGCGGCGCGCTGCTGATTGAAACCGAGGAGCACGCGCTCGCGCGCGGCGCGAAGATCCACGCCGTGCTCGCGGGCTACGCGAATACATCGGACGCGCACCATGTCACCGCGCCCTGCCCGGACGGCGCAGGCGCCGCGGCGTGCATGCAGCGCGCGCTGGCGCGGGCGGGCATGCAGCCGTCCGACATCGGCTACATCAACGCGCACGGCACCTCGACCCCGCTGGGCGACAAGGCCGAGACCCTTGCGGTCAAGGCCGTGTTCGGCGGACGGGAATCCGCGCCGCCGGTCTCCTCGACCAAGTCCGCGACCGGCCATCTGATGGGCGCGGGCGGCCTGACTGAGGCGATCGCCTGCATCAAGGCGATTCAGGACGGCATCCTGCCGCCCACCCTGCATCTCGACACCCCCGACCCGGACTGCGACCTCGACTATGTGCCGAACGCCGCACGAAAGGCGGATATCTCCGCCGCCATGAGCAATTCGCTCGGCTTCGGCGGCCAAAACTCCAGCATTATCCTTTCCCGATACCAGAAATGAGGCGAACCCCTTTGCAGCACCAATACACCTATGATGTCTCCATGTTCCGCGATACGTTTGAAACGCGCTTTACCTATTTGAACGGTTTCCTGCGCAATGTATCGCGCTTCGGCACCCGTCCCGCGCTGCACGACCCGCTTTCCGGCCGGCGCTGGACCTACCGCGAGCTGAACGCCGAGGCCAACCGTCTGGCGCACGCGCTGCGCGCGGACGGCGTAGGGAAAAACGACGTGGTCATGTTCACCCTGCTCAACTCGCCCGAGTTCGTGTTCTGCTATCTGGCGGCGCACAAGATCGGCGCGATCGCCTGCCCGGTCAACTACCGGCAGGGCGCGGGAGAGATCGCGCTCGTGATCGACGACAGCCGCCCCAAGGCGTTTTTCTATGACGCGGAGTTCGGCGAGCTGTCGGGCGGCGCGCTCGAGCTGTGCGGGCACAAGCCGCAGACCGTCGTCATGGTCGATTATAAGGGCGGCGCCGCGGTGCCGGACGGCCACACGGGCTATCAGGACTATGTCTCCCTGCAGCCCGAGACCGACCCGCCGGTCGACTTTGACCCGCATATTTACGACGAAACCACCCGGCTGTACACCTCGGGCACGACCAACCGCCCCAAGGGTGTGCCGATCAACAATGTAAACGAAGTGCTCTCCGCGCATGACGTGATGATGCACTTCCCGCTCGGGCCCCTGGACCGCACCATGAACATGACCCCGTGGTTCCACCGCGGCGGCATCCACTCGGGCGGCCCCTGCCCGACGCTGTACGCGGGCGGCGAGGTGGTCATCCTGCGCGATTTCGCGCCCAAGCGCGCGCTGGAATACGCGGAAAAGTACCGGATCTCCTTCCTGATCGGCGTGCCGACCATCATCGCGATGCTCGCGCGCACGCAGGAGCGCACCCCGGCCGACCTGTCCGCGCTGCGCGGCATCGTCACAATGGGCGCGCCGTTTGAAAAGGCCGCGTGCGAGAAATATATGCAGCTGCTGACGCCCAACATCTTCAACGGCTACGGCACGACCGAGACCTTCTGGAACACCTTCCTGCGCCCGTTCGACCTGCCGGATATGGCGGGCTCGGCCGGCCGCTCGTGCACGGACGATGATGTGCGTCTGGTCGCCATCCACGAGGACGGCACGCACGCGGAGCCGGACGAGACCGTCCCGCGCGACGGCGAGACCCCGGGCGAGATCATCATCTCCTCCCCCGCAAAGAGCGCGTTCTGCTATTATAACAACGAGGAGATGACCAAAAACAAGTTCTACAAAGGCTGGCTGTACACGGGCGACGTGGGCACCTGGGACGAAAACGAATTCGTCACGGTCTCGGGCCGCAAGGACGATATGATCGTCTCCGCGGGCGAAAACATCTACCCCACCCAGATCGAGGCGGTGCTCAACGAGCACCCCAAGGTTGCGGAGAGCGCGGTCATCGGCGTGCCGGACAAACTGCGCGGCGAGGTCGTGGCGGCCTATGTCGTCGCATCGGACGACAGCCTGACCGTCGAGGAGCTCAAAGACTACTGCACGCACCACCCCATGCTGTCCTCGTACAAGTGGCCGCGCGTGTACCATATCGTCAGCGAGCTGCCGCACACAGCGACCGGCAAGCTGATGCACTACAAGCTGCGCCAGGCGCTTGATTGAACCGTGTAAACCGAATCGAAACGACAAAAACGGCTTTGGATTTTTCCAAAGCCGTTTTGTTATTTTGTCAGCGGCAGGCAGGCGACGAGCTCGAATACGCCATCCTTTGCGGTCGTCTCGAGCGTGCCGCCGTTGCGCGCCGCGATCTCGCGCATGCCGCGCAGGCCGAAGCCGTGCGCGCGCCGGTCCGCCTTGGTCGTGGCAAACAGGCCGTCCGCTTTTTCCTCCCGCTCGCCCGCATAGGCGTTTGTGACGCGCAGCATGAGCAGGCCCTTGTCCGCGCGGGCGCGCACGGTGATGCGCTTGTCCGCAGCATCCTTCGCCGCCTCGATCGCGTTGTCGAGCGCGTTGCCGAACAGCGCGCACAGGTCAGGGTCGGAAATGGGCAGGTTTTCCGGCAGGGACACATTGATGTCCGCAATCAGCCCGGCCTGCGCCATATCGCGCGTCTTGGCGGACAGCACGATATTGACCGTGTCGTTTTCCGTGAACCGTCCGGCGCCGGAGGGGCCGGATGCCGCCTGCAAGCTGCGCACATACTCGGCCGCGCGGCCGCTCTCCCCCTGCTCGAGCAGGCCGGAGAGCGCGGTCAGGTGGTTGCGCATATCGTGCCGCAGGCGGCGCACCTGCTCCTGTTCGCGCCGGATGCCCTGATAGTATAATTCCCGCATGTCCGCGAGCTGGTGCTCCTGCTCGAGCGCCTGATGGCGCGAGAGCAGCACGACCGCAAACAGCAGCGCGATCGCGGAGACAAATACAAAGGGCAGCAGGGTGTAGAACGCCGCGTCGATCTGCGCGTCCGTGCCGTCGATCGTGTAGGCGCGGATATCCCACATAGAGAACGCGAGCTCACTCAGCAGCGGCGAGAGCGCCAGCAAGCCGAGCAGCGCCCACAGCCGCCCGGACAGGACGACCTGCTTGCCGTCCCGGAACACCCGGCGCATGAGCAGCCACACCGCCGCCCACATGGCGAACTTCCATGCCATCGCGCCCCAGTAGCCCGCGGAGCCGGGCAGCACCGCGCGCGTGTCCACGATCATGCTCCACGCGATGATCCACTCGAAGAAGATCATGCCCACGACCAGCCGAGCGGCCGGCCTGCCGCCGTAGCCGAT
>USLE01000045.1 GCA_900555465.1 uncultured Butyricicoccus sp. | reverse complement strand
GGAGTCGTTTTGTATAAAAACCGAGATACATGCTCCCGGTTTTTATGGAAATTGCAGCGAGCCGCAATTTCCTATTGGATGCGCGCTTCGCGCAAAGGACTTTTTCGACAGACTGAGAAAGCGCCGCGCCCGAAGGCGCGGCGCTCTGAATGTATCAGCCGAAGTGCTTCTCGTTGTAATCGTGTACCGCCTTGAACGCGGCCCAGATGTTTTCTGCGCGGGTATCGCCGACGATGTTGTGGATGGTGTTGAACACATAGCCGCCGCCCTCGGACAGGATGGGCAGGCGCTCGGTCACCTGCGCGGCGACCTCCTCGGGCGTGCCCTGCGGCAGGGTCGCCTGCGTGTCCACGCCGCCGCCCCAGAACACCAGCTTGTCGCCGTACTTGTCCTTGAGCTGCCGGGCGTCCATGCCCGCCGCAGACAGCTGCACCGGATTGACGATGTCCAGACCCATCTCGATGAAGTCGTTCAGCAGCGGCTCGATCGCACCGCAGGTGTGCATGTAGGTCTTCCAGCCCGTGTTCTTGTGGATCCAGTCGCACACACGGGTGTAATAGGGCTTGTACAGCTGGCGGAACATCTCGTTGGACATGAACGGCGCGTTCTGCGTGCCGAAGTCCGTGCCCGAGATCCAGCAGATCTGGATGTTGTCGCCGCAGGCCTGCTTGTAGATCTCGAGGTTCTTGAGCATGAATTCGGTCTGCATCTCGAACACTTCCATAACGTATTCCGGATACAGCGCCTGCGCCATGACCCATTCGTCGAACTTGCGGATGCCCTTGGGGTGCTTTTCAAACGGCGCCGGGATCGCGCCCGGGTCGCCGAAGCCCGCGCCCGCGAGGTTGCCGATGACGCAGTAGTCGGTCTCGGTAAACAGGCGCTTGGACTCCTTTTCGTAATACAGCGCAGTCTCGTCCGACATGACCGAGAAGAAGTTCTCAAAATCCTCGCGCGGGGTCAGGTTGTCCTCGTCCACCTCGGGCGCGCGGTCGATGATGTCGAAGAAGTAGCCGCCCGCCGGCATATGGATGGACGGGGGCGCGGTGCGGTCGCCCTGCGGGTACATTTCGATGCTGCCGTCCGGCTTGATATCCCACTCGTTGCCCGCGTTGACCATGCACTTGGTGCCGTCCGGCATGGTGAATTCCTTTTTCCTGCCCGTATACGGCACGCCGAGGCTGTCCTCCGGGTGGTTCATGCCGATCACGTCCGACTTCATCACCTGCCGCAGGTCCTCGTCCACCACGCCGAGCATCTGCACGATCTCGAATACGTCGAGGTCCTTCTGGGGCAGGCCCAGATAGTCGCGCAGGCGCTTCAACGCGCACACGCTGATGCCGGTCTGGCCGGTCGCGCCGAAGTCGATCGGGATCCGGTCGGGCTGCTGGTGGTTGATGGCGGCTAACACTCGCTCTCTGGATGTCATGTTTTTTCCCTCCGCTTTTCTCGGCGCGCTGCACCGTTTTGATGCTCCCATTATAAGCAGTGCGCCGGGCGATTGGAACAGGCTATCTTGCTCTGTATTTGCGAAATTTTGCGCTTGCTTATTTTCCGTCTGTCAACTCTGTCGGTTCTGTACCGTGCCGATTTGTTCTATTTTATTTCATATACGGCATATTACGAGTCCGTCCGGCATTTTAGCTTTTTACTTATCACAAATCTTGAAAGTTCTGCACCGTGATGGGCGCGGCATCGCCGTCCAACTCGACTGCGATCGTGCCCATACCCTCAATTGTGATTTCCGCATGGTGCGTGCCGATGCCCTCGGCCGCGGGCTGCTGCTCCTGCCCGGCCTGCTCCTGTGCGGTATTCCCGACGCAGCCGCCCAGCAGCAGCGAAGCCATCAGGGCGAGTGCCAAAAATGCGCGTTTTTTCATGTTGGTCTCCTTTGTATGCGTTTGTGTGGTTTGCGCCGCTGTGCTGCGGCGCATATCCTTATTATAATGATGCGCACCGTGCCCGTCAACCGCGCGCCCGCCTGCGCGCGCCGGACAGGCCGCAGCTCGTCCTTTCGCGTTATTTCTTCCCAGCCGCGCGGTTTGGACACTTTCCCGGATTTGCCCGGCGCCATATTGCGTCCATTTTCCCGCTGTGATATAATGGCTCATATCATTGGACGAAATGGAGCGGTGCGGTTTGTCCGATTCCAATATCACAAAAAAAGCGCTGGCGACCGCGCTGAAAACCCTGATGCAAACGCAGCCCTTTGAGAAAATCAGCGTGGGCGAAATCTGCGAGGCATGCGAGCTCAACCGCAAGAGCTTTTACTACCATTTCAAAGATAAATACGATCTGGTCGAATGGATCTTTCACTCCGAGTTTATCACCACGGTGGCTGACGCCAGGGTGACCGACCGCTGGTCGTTCGTGCGCGCGCTGTGCGATTACTTTTATCGGGAGCACACTTTTTACAGCAAGCTGCTCCGGCTGACCGGGCAAAACGCCTTCCGCCAGTATTTCTCCGAATACCTGTTTCAAACCGTCGAGCCGTTCCTGCGGCCCAATATATCGCTGGAAGCGCAGCAGAGCGAAAACTACGGTTTTTTCATCTCGTTCATCAGCGATGCGGTATTTGTCGCCATCTTCCGCTGGCTGGACGAAGGCTCCAAGACCCCGCCGGAGGAATTCGTCCACCGGCTGCAATTCATCGCCGAGACCATTGAAGATACCGCTTATAACAGCTTAAGCGAAAAAAAGTCCGCCGAAAGCGTCCCGCCGCAGTGACTGCGGCCGGAAACGCCCGGCGGGCTTTCTCTTTGTATAGCCCTGCTATTTGGCAAAGCGGCGCAGCAGCTCGGCCAGCGGCGCGGTGCGCACGGAGTCGCGCGTACCGGCCTCATGCCCGTCGCGGAACTCGGTCAGCACGCCGTCCGGCAGCACGCCGGCAAAGCAGCTGTCGTCCGAGATGCAGATATCGGTCGCCAGGCTGTCCAGATACAGGTCGGTGATCAGCAGCGGATACCGCTGCTGCAGGCGGGCGTCCAGCGCATAGCGGTAGACCCGGCGCGCGTCCGCCATCGAGCACTCCGGCCCGGCCACGCAGATCGCCACCATGCCTGCAAACGGCAGGATGCGCTCCGCCCACAGGCCGGAGGCGATGTCCTCCGCCTCCTTGCGGCTTGCATACCGCCGGTAGACCGCGTACAGGCAGCCCGCCTCCCGCAGGCTGAGCGCAGCCTCCCGCCAGCCCGCGCCGCTGCTGTCGACCGCGATCAGAACATTGTCCAGCTGCCGCAGGCGCGCATCCTCCGCCGGGCTGCCCGCGGGCAGGAACAGGAAAAAGTCGCAGTCCGGCTCGCTCTCCGCGAGCAGGAGCGCGGTCTGCACCGCGGCACCGCCCGCATCCGGGAACAGGAAATAGGTGTAGATCCCGAGCGCCTTGGCCTGCCCGAGCAGCGCGGCATATTCCTGCGCATCCATATCATGCGGCCCGCTGCCGATATGCAGCGTCAGCTCCCAGGGCACGTTGTGCCCATGCGCCTTCTCATAGTCGCGGATCTGTCCCGCGCCGACGGTCAGGCAGTTCCACCCAAAGTTGATGCCAAAGGTCTTGATCTTGTGGTGGTCGACTGCCTCCACCGCGCTGACCACCATATCGTAATACGGGCTGTCCTCATTTTCCAGCATGTCCTGCGCCATGCGCAGAAAGCGCTTCTGCAGCCGTCCGGTCGCGCAGTCCGCGCCCATATCGACCAGCTTGCGCAGGCCGCGCCGCGGGTCGTCCCGAATCGCGCGCAGGCTGCGGTCGATCACGCCTTCCACCAGCATCCGGCGGTAGGCCGCTGTATTATCCTGTGCCATGACCCCATCCCCTTTCCTAAAAGCGCGAAATCCATTTCCCTGTCCCTATCCTACCGCGCCGCGCGCCCATCCGAAATGGTCAAATGTGCAGAACTGTCCAAAAAGGTAACAATCTGCGGTTTTGTCCGGCGCGCCGGGCGCAGCAAAAAAGCCCCGCGGCAGCGCCGCAGGGCTTTTGTCAGTCAATCGACAGAATGCTGTCCGGGTACCACGCGGCAGCTTCCCTGACGCGCTTTTTGACCGGCATCCCCGCGCCGGACAGCACGACCAGATGCCCGACCTTTTCCGCCGGGACCTCGCCCGCATACGGGGTCAGGGACACGACATTGCCCACGCAGTCCGCGAGGAACAGCCCCTCGCTGGTCTGCACGAAGCCCTTGACGCGGAAGGTCACCTCGATGAACATCTCGATGAACTTCTGCAGCGCATAGGGCGTAATATCGGGCGCGACCGTAATCATCAGCTTGCGCAGCGTCAGGTCGGCGGTCAACGGCATATCCGCCTCGGGCAGTCTGTGCGCCCGGGCGAGCGTATCCAGAATATCCGCCCCTACTGCGCCGAACGTGGTCTGGATGACCGGCATATCCGGCCGCTGGCCGCGGATCAGGGACAGGGTCTGTTCGAGCTGCTCGGGGGTGGCGCGGTCGACCTTGTTGACCAGCGCGACATCGCTCGAGGCGAGCTGCTTGACACTCGTGCGCGCGGTGGCGTACAGCTTGGGAAAGCGCACCGCGTCCACCAGACACACAGCGCCCTGGTATTCGATATGCGGGAAGCGGTCGGTCTGGGAAAACAGCTTGCGCACGCCCGTCGGGTCGGACAGCCCGCTCGCCTCGACCAGAATGACCTCCGGGTCGATGTCCGCAGACTTACGCAGCACATTCTCAAACTGGTCCAGACGGCAGGAGCAGAACACCGAGCCGCCGGAGATCTCGTTCAAATAGGCGCCGAGAGAAGAGAGGAGGACGCCGTCGACGCCCTCCTGTCCAAATTCGTTGATGATCAGCTGGATCTTGCGCCCCGCGAACAGACGGATGAAGTTTTTCAGGAAGGTCGTCTTGCCCGCACCGAGAAAGCCGGTGATCAGATACAGCTTGCTCATCGGTTTCAGCCCTTGCAGGCCTCGATCGCTTCGCGGATCGACGCTTCCAGCTCGGCCTTGGTCGGGATGATCGAGCGGTACTTCAGCTCGCCGTTGATGTACATGGACGGCAGGTTCGGTACGCCCATCTTGACGCAGCGGGCCACGTTTTCCTTATAGATGTACTTGTATTCGACCATGTCGATCGCGTCGCCGAAGGTCTCCTTGGCCGCGTTCGCCGCGCCCATCATGTAGCCGCAGGCAGCGCACTGCGCGGAATCGAGCGTGAATACCTCGACGAGCGGCTTCTTGAGGTTCGCGTAGTCCGGCAGGACGACGTTCGAGGTGTCGATCTCCTCAGCCTGATAGTTCTTGACCATCTCGCGGACCGCATCCGGCTCAATGGCCGCCTGCGCGATGCCGATGCAGTTCTCGACCGGCACGTCATACGGCATGTCGCAGCCCGGCGCGAGGATGAAGTTCTTCTTGACCGGGATGGAGTCGAGCAGGTCGATGGCGAACTTCATGTTGTCCTGCTGGTTGCCGAGCAGCATGATGGAGGTCAGCGGGATGTTGCCGCCGATGACAACATTGTACTTGTCCGAGATCGCCTTGGCCGCCAGCAGGTCGACGTTCTCGTCCACCGAGATGGAGTCCGGGCCGGTCTGGCACATGACCTCGATGTTGCGGGTCGCGTCGCCGCAGACGAAGAAGGAGGAGAATGCGCCCTTCTCGCGGATGAAGCGGAACAGCTCGGTGTACGGCGCGGTCATGTACTGCTCAAAGTGCGCGGTGGAGATCTGGGAGATCAGCGGGTCGACGATCGCGATGACGTCCATGCCCGCCTCGATGTAGTACTCGGCCATCTTCATGCAAACGCGGTTGCAGAAGCCGAACAGGGACTCGACCTCTTCCTCGAAGTCGAACATATCGGTGAACAGGTTGTTGCCGCGCAGGTGGGAGGCCAGCGTGAACGGGCCGCAGATCAGGCCGTACAGCGCGGTGGTGTCGCCGACCGCTTCCTTCATGCGCTTCATCACGTCCAGCACATACGGGATACGGCCGGATTCCTTGGTCGGGATGGTGCAGTCGCAGGGCGTTTCAGGCGGCTCTTCGTCGCTGCCGTCCAGCGGGTGGCTGGAAACAGACGGCGGGCAGTCGTCTGCCCAGGTCAGGCCGCAGCCCAGGCACTCGGCCTCGATCTGCAGGTCAAAGATGACCGGCTGGCCGTCCGGCTTGTACAGACGGTTGACTTCCATCAGCGACTCAAACGCCTTGTCCGCGTCGGTCAGCATCTCGGTCGCGGTGTAGCCCTTGAGCTTGCCCGCGTGTACGCCCGCAAACGGGACCCACGGTGCGCGTTCGGTCTCTTCATGGCGCAGGGTGCGGAATAACAGGTCTTTCATGGTGGTGTATCCTCCTTAATGAATAATCAAAATCAAATCGGTTTTATTTTTTACGCTTCCCCGGCGGATGCGCAGCAGCAACAGCCGCTGCCGGCCGGCGCATCTGTCCCGGCGGGCGGATGATCGCCCAGCGCCCGGCGCAGGCTGCCGATCACCTGATCGATGCCGCGGCGGTAGGTTTCGAGGGTCTCGACCCAGTTGCCCATGCAGGCCAGGCCCTCGTCCGTGATCCGGAACACCCGCTTTTCCCGCGCGGCCTTGGAATCCGGGTCAATATAGGAAGTGATCAGCCCGCGCTTTTCCATATCGCGCAGCACGCGGTAGACCCCGGCAGCGTCCGGCGGCGCGTCCTTCCAGAGATCGGTCTTTGCGATCTTCTGCACCAGGTCATAGCCGTGGTCCGGGCTTTCCGCCAGAGAAAACAGCAGAATCGGCTGGATGAACCGCGTCAGTGTACCGCCCTGACAAGCGCATTTGGCATTCTCCTCTGCCATCCAATCCCTCCCTGTTGCCTTGATGTGTCCTCCACTGGATTGATTGTAGTATAGCACATTCCCCCCGCCGGACTCTTGCACTATGTTCGTATCTTTGGAAATATCTTATTTTTCCCATCCGCCAATTTTCATTTTTTTGTTCGGTTTCGCCGGTTTTAAATACTTGTGATAGTCCAGTATTAGCATTTTTGACCGAATCGGCTCCAAAACCGCGTTATTTCCGCTTTTTGCACCCGATTGCTATTTTTTTCAGTATCGTATCCGATTGCCTGCGCCGCATTGACATTGGTTTTGCCCCTCCGTATACTGGAATCACTCATATATGTGTTACTCTATTATCAAGGGGAGCGATTCTGAATGACAGACCTGGAACTGATTGCTTACGCCGAACAGCACGCGCAGCAGGACGCCCTGCTGACCCGCGGCGAGATCATACAGCTGCTTTCCATTGAACCGGGCAGCGAGGCCTGGCGCGCGCTGGGCGCCGCCGCGCGCCGCGTTTCCAGCCGGCTGACCGGCGACCGCGCCTATCTCTGGGGCGCGATCGGCGTGGATTTCGCGCCGTGTTCGATGAACTGCGACTTCTGCTCGCTGGGCGAAAAGTGGGGGCTTACAACCGAGACCCGCGAATATGACGAGGAGGAGACCGTCCGGCAGGTGCGCGAGTACGCGGAGAACGGCGTGCGCTGGATCGTGCTGCGCACCACCGAATTTTACTCCAAGGAGCGGCTGGGCGAGATGATCCGCACCATCCGCGCGCGCGTGCCGGGCGCGTATGAGATCGGCCTCAACATCGGCGAGTTCGATCTGGATACCGCGAACTGGCTGCACAGCTGCGGCGTGGACTTCATCTATCACTCGCTCCGCCTCGGCGAGGGCCGGGACACCCGCTTTGACCCGCAGGTGCGCATGAGCACCCTGCGCGCGGTGCAGCAGTCCCCGCTCAAGCTGGTGTTCCTGGTCGAGCCGGTCGGCGTCGAGCATACCAACGAGGAGATCGCGGATATCTGCCTGCTGACCGCGGACTGCAACGCG
>USLE01000044.1 GCA_900555465.1 uncultured Butyricicoccus sp. | reverse complement strand
CACCGCCGCCGCGGTCGAGGACAGCTCGCGGTCGATCGCACGGATGCGCGGCTCGCGCGCGTAAACGTCGCGGCGGCGCTCCTCCAGCTCATCCAGACGGGCGGCGCGGTCGCGCTCGAGCGCGCGGCGCGCGTCGGCGAGCAGTTTTTTATCGTATGCCATCGCTTATCCCTCCGTTTTGCGGCGGTGGTTCTTGACGCGCGCCGCCCAGTCCTGCTCCCACGCAGCGAGGGTCGCGCTGTCGGTCGGCTGCGCAGGCCCCTGCCCGACCGCAGCCCGGGTCTCCGGCTCGAGCGCGGTGATCTCGCTGACCGTATGTACGCCCGCCGCATCCCAGCGCCGCAGGATGCCGAGCGTGTAGTCCAGACTCTTATGCCCCTGATGCTTGTCCGTGCGCGCCGCAGCCAGTGCGACCGCCTCGGGCGGAAAGCCGTGCGCAAGCGCGAACCGGCACACGCGCTGCTCCTTGGGCGCGGGCTGCGCGGGGTCCGCGCCGAGCGCCTGATAGATCGCCCCGCTGAGCGGCTTTTCGTTTGCCCGGCGCGCCAGATACCGCTGTGCGTCCTGCGCAGACACAATGCCCATATCCGCCCACTGGTAGGCCTCGCGGCGGATATCCGCCAGCCGCACCGTGCCCTTTTCCTCTTTCAGGTAGGACAGCAGCTCGATGATCGCCTCCGCCGACAGGCCGAGATGGTCATAGGCGGTCAGCAGGCAGCGCAGCTGCCCCTCGGTCAGCGTGCGGCCGAGCACACCCTCCGCCGTCTCACAGACCCCGGCGAAACGCGGGTCGTCCAGCCGCGCGCGGCGCAGCTCGTCCGCCGTGTACTGCGGCGCATCCGAGGGCCTGTCCTCTTTGGGCGGCTGGGCGGGTGCGCTGAGCTGGTTGATCGTAAACGCCGCGCGCTCGTACCGCTCCGCGGACAGGTGCAGCGCCCGAGAGGCGGCCTTGCCGTCCGCCGCGCCGCCGTGACGCAGGATATAGAGATAGAGCAGCGCCGCGTCGCCGTCGCCGGCTGCAATCAGCTTGTCCAGCATATCACAGCGCGCGACGCGCAGCTCGCCCTCGGGGAGCAGTACGGAGGTGGGCATGGCTTCAGTTCCTTTCCAGTTGGGGATTGGTTTCTATTATAGCATATGGACGGCGGTGGGGCAAATGGAAAAGGCTCCGGAACCGGGTTCCGGAGCCTTCATCATTTGTACTTATGCCGAAATTACTTAATCTTCTCTTCCGGCTTTACATCCTTCATGGACAGGTTGACGCGGCCCTTGTCGTCGATCTCCATGACCTTGACCCAGACCATGTCGCCTTCCTTGACAGCGTCCTCTACCTTCTCGATGCGGTGGTCCGCCATCTTGGAAATGTGCACCATGCCGTCCTTGCCCGGCAGCAGGTTGACGAACGCGCCGAAGTTCATCAGGCGTACGACCTTGCCGTAGTAGATTTCGCCCGGCTCGGGCTCCTTGACGATCGCTTCGATCATCTTCCTGGCCTTCTCCGCGTCGGCCGCCTTGACCGCTGCGATGGTGACCGTGCCGTCGTCGTCGATATCGACCTTTGCGCCGGACTCGGCAACGATGTTCTGGATCACGCTGCCGCCCTTGCCAATGACCTCACGGATCTTGTCCGGATGGATGTGCATGGTGGTCATCTTGGGCGCCCACTCGGATACGTCCGCGCGCGGCTTGTCGATCGCCTTGAGCATGATCTCATCCAGAATGCCGTAGCGCGCTACACGGCACTTCTCAAACGCCTGCTTGATGATGTTCGGGGTCAGGCCGTCCACCTTGATGTCGACCTGGATCGCGGTGATGCCTTTCTTGGTGCCCGCGACCTTGAAGTCCATGTCGCCGTAGAAGTCCTCAACACCCTGGATGTCGGTGAAGGTGGTCTCCTGACCGCCGTCCGTGATCAGGCCGCAGGAGATGCCCGCAACCGGCGCCTTGATCGGCACGCCAGCGTCCATCAGCGCGAGGGTAGAACCGCAGACCGAACCCTGCGAGGTAGAACCGTTGGAGGAAATGACCTCGGAAACCAGACGCAGTGCATACGGGAACTCGCTCACCGGCGGGATAACCGGCAGCAGCGCGCGCTCTGCGAGCGCGCCGTGGCCGATCTCACGGCGGCCGGGGCCGCGGGACGGACGGGTCTCACCGACCGAGAAGGACGGGAAGTTGTAGTGGTGGATATAGCGCTTTTCGGTCTCTTCAAAGATGGTGTCGAGCTCCTGCGCGTCGCCCAGCGTGCCCAGCGTGCAGAGGGTCAGCACCTGGGTCTGGCCGCGGGTGAACATGCCCGAGCCGTGTACGCGCGGCAGCACGTGCACCTCAGCCGCCAGCGGACGGACTTCCTCCATGCCGCGGCCGTCTACGCGCTTGCCGTTTGCCAGCCAGCGGCGCACGATCTTCTTCTGGAGCTTGTCCACGCACTCGGACAGGTTCGCGCCGTGCTCTTCCTTGTATGCCTCGTCAAGGCCTGCCTCGAACTCGTCGACGATCGCGCGCACGCCCGCATCGCGGACGGTCTTGTCGTCGGTGTCCATCGCGACCTCGAACTTATCATTGCACGCAGCCTCGAGCTTGTCGAACAGGTCGTGGTCGATGTCGTGGTGCTCGTACTCGAACTTGGGCTTGCCGATCTCGTCCTTGATGCCCTGGATGAACGCGCAGATCTTCTTGAGTTCCTCGTGCGCCTCCATCAGGGAGTTGAACATCTGATCCTCGGGCACTTCCTTGGCGCCCGCCTCGATCATGACGATCTTGTCCTTGGTTGCGCACAGGGTAACGTCCATCTCGGAGACCTTGCGCTGCTCGGAGGTCGGGTTGATGACGGTCTTGCCGTCCACAATGCCGACCTGACAGCCCGCGACAACGTAGTCAAACGGGATATCCGAGATCGAAACCGCGATCGAAGCGCCCAGCAGCGCCACGACCTCGGGGGAGTTGTCATAGTCGTTCTCCAGCACGGTGCAGACGATGGAAACGTCGTTGCGGAGATCCTTGGGGAACAGCGGGCGCATCGGGCGGTCGATCTGGCGGGAAGCCAGAATCGCCTTCTCGGAGGGACGGCCCTCGCGGCGCATAAAGCTGCCCGGGATGCGGCCTACCGCGTACAGGCGCTCCTCAAAGTCGACCGAGAGCGGGAAAAAGTCGATGCCGTCGCGCGGCTTGGCGGAAGCGGTCGCGGTGACGAGCACGGCGGTGTCGCCGCAGCGCACGAGGCACGAACCGTTGGCGAGCTGCGCCATCTTGCCGGTCTCGACGGTCAGCTTGCGGCCGGCGATCTCGGTTTCAAAAACGCGGTAGTTTTTGAAGTCAAAGGGATTGATGTTTGCCATTCTTTTTTCCTCCTTTTGGTTTTTCGGAGGGCGGCGCATCACTTTTTTAGCACTTGAAGCAAGGGGGAACGCTGGTTTCCCCGCTCCTTCAACTGCTAAAAAGCGCTTTGGCCGCCTTCCACTAACAAAACACGAATAGGGGAGCAGACTGCCCCCCTATTCCTTTGTTTATCTTACTTACGGATGCCGAGCTTGGCGATCAGCGCACGGTAGCGGTTGATGTCCTTCTTCTGGAGGTACGCCAGCATGGAACGGCGCTGGCCGACCATCTTGAGCAGGCCGCGGCGGGAGTGGTTGTCCTTCTTGTGGACCTTGAGGTGCTCAGTGAGCTCCTGAATGCGCGCGGTCAGGATGGCGATCTGGACCTCCGGAGAACCGGTGTCGGTCGCGTGGGTGCGGTTTGCCTCAATAACGGCAGTCTTGTCTTCCTTACGGATCATGATTGCTTCACCTTTCATATAAATATTGTTTTTCGGCTTTTCAGACCCGCATGCCGGGCTGCGGCTTGGTGAAATGGACGCGGTAGGGACGCGGCCGGTATTCCCGCCAGCTAAGCAGGGGGCGAAAGCACAATTTATGATAACACGTTCTCACGAATTTGTAAAGCAATTTCTATTTTTTTGTTCATTTTACCGCAAAAGAGCACTTTTTCCTGTACCCTTTGTCGAATTGACCAATTATGAACAAATTGTGAACGGGATTTTGTCGGATTTTCACCTTGTCCAAACAGGTGATCGAATGCTATAATTTAATCAACATCGGCGGACAGCTTGAGATCCCATCTCGCTGAAAGCCGTTTCTGATTTATTGCTAAAGACACGCGACGGGGCTGTGCAGCAGTGCGGCCTGAAGTCGCGTTCTTTTTTTATCCTGCACACCTTTCTTCCTTCTATATATTCTCATAAACGCCGGGCGTACATCATGTGCGTCCGGCATTTTGTGTGTTTTTCAGTCCTTCTGCGCATCAAATCCATCGAGATAGGATTGCAGCCGCTCAGTCAACCGGCCGACATGCAGCCCGTCCACAAACGAGTGATGCGCCTGCACGGAAAACGGCAACAGCATCCGCCCGTGCCGCGTGAAATATTTGCCCCAGTCAAACAGCGGCGTGGCGTTCCCCTTTTTCCCGGATTCGGTGTGCGAAATATGCGTGTAGCGCACCCACGGCATGGCCGAACACTGGAACACATCATTTCCCAGCGGACCGGTGAAGTACGCGTCCTGATCCCGCGCGGTCTGCGATGCGAGCGCAACATACTCCCGCATGGTATCGCACAGCGGCACATTTACCACCTTAAATAACTCGGTTTCCGGATTCAAATAGGTGAACGCCGTGTCGATCCGGTCGAACAGCACAACCTTATCCCCCAGAAAGCGGTAGCGGAACGCCTCAATCTCATTCGCACAGCGGCAGGCCGCATAGGTCATCGCAAGCGTGAACGACCATCCCTCTGCACGCACCTGTTCCCGGAAATGCGTAATATCCAACTCAAACGTCACACAGTAGGACGGCAGCAGGCTGTCGCGGAACACCTGGCAGTGCATGGCGCGCGGCCAGGCCTGCATATCGATTTCATGATATGGCTGCATTCTTTTCCCTCCTCTTATCCATCCTATCACGGGACGCATAACAACGCAAGGCTCGCGCTGCACCTTCTGCAATCCGGACAGCCGCTGTCCGCATTTTTCTGGTATACTATGTTCATCCCTCCGGAAAGGCGGTGCCGTTCATGCAGACCATCCCGGCGAAAACCATTGTCACAAACACCAAAAACAGCGCGGGCTGGTTCGGCGCGCGCTACAACATGAATATCTACCGCGGCTGCCCGCACGGCTGCATCTACTGCGACAGCCGCTCAGAATGCTACCGCAACGACGATTTTGACACCGTGTACGCCAAGCAGGACGCGCTGCGCATCATCCGCGACGACCTGCGCCGCAAAACCCGGCCGGGCGTGGTGTCCACCGGCGCGATGAGCGACCCGTACAACCCGTTCGAGCGCACCGAACAGCTCACGCGGCACGCGCTCGAGCTGCTTGCGGCCTACGGCTTCGGCGTGGCCATCGCCACCAAAAGCGACCTGATCTGCCGGGACACCGACGTGCTCCGCGAGATCCACGCAGGAGCGCCCGTGCTGTGCAAGCTGACCGTCACCACGGCGGACGACGCGCTCGCCGGGATCATCGAGCCGCATGCGCCCGCCCCCTCCGCCCGGCTGGACGCGCTCGCGCGCCTGTCGGACGCCGGCCTGCCCACCTGCATCCTGCTCATGCCCGTGCTCCCGTGGATCACGGACAGCGAGCAAAATATCCTGACGCTTGTGCGCCGCGCAAAAGAGGCAGGCGTGCCGTTTATCTATCCCGCGTTCGGCCTGACCATGCGCGACCGCCAGCGCGCCTACTTTTACCGGCAGCTCGACCGCGCCTTTCCCGGCCTGAAACAAAAGTACATCGCCCGCTACGGCACGCGCTATCAATGCGCCAGCCCGCACGCGCGTCAGCTCTGGGAGGTGTTCACCCGCGCCTGCGACGAGGCGGGCATCCTGTATCAGATGCGCGACATCACCCGCCGCTACCAGCGCGGATATGACTGCGGCCAGCTCTCCTTTTTCTGAGCCATGCGCAGGAGGATGCCGCGCACGAACCGTCGGTTTTAAGGTTCAGCAGGATCATCCCGCAGCAGCTCGTCCGCGGTTACGCCGAACACCGCGGCAAAGGCGCGCAGCTCGATATCGGTCACGAACCGCTTGCCGCATTCGATGCGCTGGATCGCGTTCTTGTCCAGATCAATGCCGGCGAGCTGCATTTTGTCCGCCAGCGCGCGCTGTGAAGTATGCGGCTCCATCTGGCCGCGCAGCTGTGCGATGCGCCTGCCGCACAGGTTGCAGCGTCCATCCCCCGATCGGTTTTTATACATATCTCCGCCTCCATTGACATTCAGTAATTGTCATCAGCTTCATTATGTGTTATACTTCAGCCACAAATGACATGTACAAGATGTCACCAGTAGGCACTTTCATGGTCCACCACATCCCTGTGGAGGACGAAAACAGCCCCTGACCAGACGGTCAGGGGCTTGTTCATTCACTGGATATACGGTTTGCTGGTGTCGATCACGATAGTCTGTGCATTGTTGTCCCACTCCACGCTGACGCCCAGCATAAAGCACAGGTCGCGCAGCTTGAAATAATGGTTGCCACCCACCTCATACGCCTTGCCGACGAGCGGCATATCGTCCACATACACGTCCGCCGTCGCGCGGGTCGCGGTCTGCGTGCCGCCCGTGAGCGGCTCCAGCTCGCCGCCGACCGGGGTGTACGCGCCGCCGCTCAGCGTCACTTTGCGCGCCTCGCCGTCCCACGCGACGTCAAAGGCGGCTTTCGTGCCGGTGAACGCGACCGCCAGATCGCGCAGCTTGAAATAATTGTTCCCCTCGATCTCATAGGCCGCAGCCGCGACCGGCGTACCGTCCACCACGACCCGCGCGGACGACACGAGCGCAGGCTTGGTCAGCTCGGCCCTGACCGGCGCACTGTCCAAGATATACTGCACCGCCGTGTCCACGCCGTCCATATAGTCCGCGAACGTCTGCCCGACCTCGATATCCGGACGGAAGCTCTCGATGCCGTAGTTCCACACCGTCTGATAATAGCTGCCAAGATCGATGAATTTGTTGGAATACTGGCCGCGGATGCCCGAATTCGGCAGCTCAAACGCGGTAACCGCGCCGAAATGGTCCACGCTGCCGCCGGTCGGCGTGCCGACAAAGGTCGCGCCCACATCTTTCAGCTGCACGGTGTTGATCAGCGCGGAGGAAAACGTCCCCTCGCCTGCCAGCACATAGGCCGCGTTGCCGTTTGCAATGAACTGCTGCGCCAGATAGGTGATCGGGTACAGCACGCCGTCCGAACCGCCGCCGTTGTTGCGCAGGTCGATGATAAATTTGGTGTAATCGCCCGATTCCAGCTTCGCTTCCACCTCGGCGGCAAATTCGTCCATCGGATGTTCGGGGTCCTCCCGGCAGCTGTTGTACTGCATATACAGCGCGCCGCCGCCAAGGTCGAGCAGCTTGTAGTATACTTCCCGGTCCGGCTCGGTCGCAGGGACCGCCGCGCGAAGCTGGCTCGCGTTGACATAGGCGTCTGTGTCGAGCGCCGCGTACTCCGACGCGGAATAGACCTGCATATCCAGCGTGGTCTCCGCGCCGTCCGCGGCGCGCACCACGACCGGCAGGCTCTGCTCCCCGCCCGTGACCATGCCGTAGTGCTGCAAAATCTCGGTCACATACACCATGCCGCCGAACTGGCGGCGCAGGCGCACCTCGTTGTCATACGAGATCATGGGTTCGAGCGCCTGCATCAGCTCGTCCATGCTGTGCCCGTTTATCGAGACGATCTCCTGCCCGATGTAGTCCTGATACGCCTTTTCCGCGCCGGACAGCACCCAGTGTCCCTCGTACCAGTCGGGCGCCATGATGATCAGATGGTAATCCTGCATTGCGCTGCCGACCGAGATCATGGTATGCGAATCGCCCGCGAGCGCGGTCAGCTCGGACAACTCGATCGCAAAATCAAAGTCGGACAACCCTTCCAGCCCGGCCCCGATCTCGGCCACCTTATCCGCAAC
>USLE01000043.1 GCA_900555465.1 uncultured Butyricicoccus sp. | reverse complement strand
GCGCGGACTACCAGAAGATCATTGAGCTGTACGAGAACAGGCAGCCGGATGCGCCGTTCTTCATGTTCAACGTGACCATGCAGAACCACGGCGGCTACGACCCGACCGACGACCCGAATTTTGAGGAGCGCATCCACCTGACGGGCGAATACGAGGGCAAGTACCCGCAGGTCGACCAGTATCTCTCGCTGGTCAAATACAGCGACGAGGCGGTCGAGGAGCTGATCCGCTATTTTTCCGAGGTGGACGAGCCGACTGCGATCGTGTTCTTCGGCGACCACCAGCCGAATGTCACCAGCAGCTTTTATGATGCGCTGCTCGACAGCGAGGGGTATCTGGATGCGTACGGGCGGCAGCAGGCCAAGATGGTCACGCCGTTCTTCATCTGGGCAAACTACGATATCGAGGAAGCGCAGGATGTGCAGATCAGCCCGAACTATCTGGCCGCCTACGCGCTCGATGTGCTGGGCTGCCAGACCTCGGGCTATGACCAGCTGCGGCTGGCGCTGCGCGAGCAGGTCCCGCTGATCAACCGCTACGGCTACCGCACTGCGGACGGGATATGGCACGATACCGAAGCCGTGGAAGAGCAGCCGCTGCTTGCGGATTATGAGTACCTGCAATACGCCCGGCTGTTCGATGTCAAGAGGCGTCCGGATGCCTGGTACGAGCCGTAAAGCAGCGCGTGCGTTGTGCAAAAAACGGCACATTTTTTTCGGGATAATTTATCAGTAGAGGTAAAACCGGCGAAATGAAGCAAAAATTTGTGCATTTATACAATAATGCACGGAGCGGCAGAGAATTCGTTGCAATATGCTCACGATAATGTTATTATATTACTGCGATGCGCAACGGATATACCCAAAAAGTAACCACTTGACGCATCTGTCAAGTGGTTTTTTTCGCAAAAATGCACAAGGGGATGGGGAAATCCATGCGTACAGAAGCCGGTGCCAAATAAGAGAGAGGGGGCGCCGGTATAATCATGCAAAATAAAAAGGAGAGAGTTGCATGGATTTTATCAATTCAATGGCGTTCACCGTGATCACGTTCGTCGGGTTCACGGCGCTCGTCGCCCTGATCTCGTGGTGGAAAACACGAGGGGATAATCTGGACACGCAGGACGGCTATTATCTTGCCGGCCGCGGCCTGACCGGCCCGGTCATCGCAGGTTCGCTGCTGATGACCAACCTGTCCGCAGAGCAGCTGGTCGGCAACAACGGCCAGGCTGTCCGCGTCGGCATGAGTACGATGGGCTGGGAAGTCACCTCGGCCATCGCACTGGTCATTCTGGCGTTCGTGCTGATGCCGAAGTACTTAAAGACCGGCCTGACGACCATCCCGCAGTTCTTTGAACAGCGCTATGATGCCGGCACCCGCCGTCTGGTATCCATCATCGTTCTGCTCAGCTATGTTGTCATCATGCTGCCGAACATCCTGTACGCGGGCGCTGAGGTGTTCGTCAATATCTTCGCTCTGGATCAGATGCTGGGTATCTCCTATTTCGCTGCGATCGCCATCGTATGTGTCGCGACCGCGATCGTCGGCTCGATCTATGCGATCTTCGGCGGCCTGAAGGCGATCGCCCTGTCCGACTCGATCAACGGCCTGGGCCTGATCGTAGGCGGCCTGCTGGTGCCGGTGTTCGGCCTGATGTTCCTGTCCGGCCAGCTCGGCGGCGACGGCAGCTTCATGGACGGCATGGACAAGTTCCTGCACACCGATCCGGCATACCTGAACTCGATCAACGAAGTCAATTCGCCCGAGCCGTGGCTGCCGTGGCCGCTGCTGCTGACCGGCCTGCTGGTCAACAATATGTATTACTGGGCGACCAACCAGTCCATCATCCAGCGTGCTTTCGGCGCGAAGAACCTGAAGGAAGCACAGAAGGGCGCCGTATTTGCAGGTTTCCTCAAGATCATGACCCCGCTGATCATCGTTGTTCCGGGCGTTATCTGCGCGCTGGCTTATCCGGGTCAGGATTGGGGCAACGGCAACTCCGCATACCCGATGCTGGTTGCTGAAGTAATGCCCAAGCCGGTTCTGGGCTTCTTCGCTGCGGTTATGTTCGGCGCGATCCTGTCCTCGTTCAACTCGGTGTTGAACTCTGCATCGACCATTTACGCGCTGGACATTCATCGCCCGATCTTCAATCCGACTGCGTCCGACTCGCACATGGTTAAGGTCGGCCAGAATTTCGGTACGATTGTTGCAGTCATCTCGACCGTTATGAGCCCGTTCATGCTGTACATGACCGGCATCACCACGTTTGTCAATTCTGCATTCGCAGCGTTCAACACCCCGATCTTCGTCTGCCTGCTGTGCGGCTTCTTCTGGAAGCGCGTCCCGGCTATCGCGGCAAAGATCGTCATCCCGGTGCATGTGGTGCTGTACTTCATCCTGCAGTTCGGCCTGCGCAACGTGATCCCGGCGCTGAACGACATCCACTATCTGTACTTCACCGCGATCCTGTTCGTATTCGACATGCTGCTGATGTGGGTGATCGTCAAGAAGAACCCGCGTCCGGAGGACTTTGTCCTGCATGACGCCAAGGCGGTCGACATGACCCCGTGGAAGACCGGCAAGTTCTGGGCTACGGTCACGCTGCTGATCATGGTTGGCGCGTATGTCCTGTTCTCGCCTCTTGGCTTCGGCAAGAGCGATACCACGACTTACGAGCGTTATCTGGAAAGCCAGTCCACCGCTGCGGTGACGGAAACCGTTCTGGACTGAAAAATCGATCCAAACAAGATGGGCTGCCTTCGGGCAGCCCGTTTTGTTTTCTTTCCGGTTTGCGGAAAAGCCTGGGCGCAGGGACTGGGATATGGTATAACAGCCGTTTTACGACTGCTATACTGTATATTTCATAATTATACCACCAGCGGCGCGAAAGCCAGCGCTAACGGTAGAAATCGTACTGCCGCTGTGGTATAATGAAAAGCACAAGGAGGCTTATGGCATGAAGGAACTGTATAAGGGCTTTGCCCATGTTGCGATCAACACCGCGGATATGGCGGAGAGCATTGCGTTTTACGAGAAGATCGGCGGCGAGGTGACCGCGCGTTCGGCCGCAGGGGAGAAGCAGCTGGCGCTGGTCGCGTTCGGCGGGCTGGTGCTGGAGCTGATCCAGCCGCCTGCAGGCGAGCTGGTGCCGTCCGGCACGGGCAGCATCCCGCATTTTGCGGTGTATGTGGACGATCTGGAAAAGGCCGCGGCTGCGATCAAGGAGGCGGGCGTGCACACGTTCACCACGCCGGAGAAGCGCGTCCTGCCGGACACCTTCGGCGGACTGCAGAACTGGTTCTTCACCGGCCCGTCCGGCGAGCAGATCGAACTGCTGCAGATGTTTTAACCCTTTCGATCGGAACCAGGCTTCCGATCGAATTTGCGACTCTGAATCGCGCCCTACGGGCACAATTCAGAGTCGTCTTGTATAGCCCGTAGGCCTCTATCCTTATTCCGCCGCGGTACGGCGGTTCAATGAGAGCAAACCGAGATACATGCTCTCGGATTTTATGAAAGTGGGCGCGGTAGCGCCCACTTTCTATTTGATGCGCGACACGCATTTTAACGCCGCACGGCGGCGGAATGTGGTATCGCGGGCTACGGTCTGCGGCGCGAAGGACTTTTTCGACAGCTGCAAAAGGAAAGCCCCGGGACATCGTCCCGGGGCTTCCCTTTATAGAAGTACGTTGATCGGATTTGCGGATTAATAGTGACGCGCCTCGTACAGGTGATCCTCGATCGCCTTGCGGGCAGCCTGTACTTCGGGCTTGGTGGAAACTTCGGCAACGCCGACACGCCACCAGTTCTCGTAGCCGGCAGACATGGTCTTCGGCAGAACCTTCATGTCGATGACAGTGGAAACGGTCTGCTTCTTCGCGTCCTCGATGGCAGCCTTGAGCTCGTCCATCGTCTTGACCGTGTAGGTCTTGCAGCCGTAAGCCGCGCCGATGGCCGCGTAGTCCACCTGGATGACCTTGCCCTTGTGGATGCCGTTGGTCACGCCGTCCTCGAGCATGTTCTTCTCGGTGCAGATGCAGGCGTTGCCCTGACCGACCTCGAGGTTGTTGATGCAGCCGAAGGAAGCGTTATCGAATACCATAACGTTGATCTTCTTGCCGATCTGGACAGAGGTGATCAGCTCGGAGTGCAGCATGTCGAACGAGCCGTCGCCGGTCATCGCGTAGACTTCCTTGTCCGGGCAGGCGAGCTTCGCGCCCAGCGCGGAAGCGATCTCATAACCCATGCAGGAGTAGCCGTACTCCATGTGATAGGTGTTGATCTTGCGCGCACGCCACAGGCCCTGCATGTCGCCCGGCAGCGAGCCGGCCGCAGCGCAGACGATGGCGTCGTCGTCGATCATCTTGTTGATGGTGCCGAGAACCGCGGTCTGGCAGAGCTTGCAGCCGGTGTCCTCGATGTACTTCTCAACGCACTCGCGGTTCGAGTCGTTGATCTCCGGAATGAAGGAATCCTTGTCGGTGTAGGTGCAGTTGTCCAGGCGCTCGACCTCGGTCCACCACTCCTTGCGCAGCGCAGCAACTTCCTCTGCGTAAGCCGCGTCGGTGTGGTAGCCGATCTTCTTGAGCTCCTCGGAGAGCGCGGTCAGCGCTTCGTTTGCGTCCGCAACAACCGGGGTAGCGTCCATCTTGTACGCCTGGAACTCGGACGGGTTGATGTTGACGAACTTTGCGTCCGTGCGGTACAGCCACTTGGAAGCCGTGGTGAAGTCGGTGTAGCGGGTGCCGACGCCGATGACAACGTCCGCCTCGTGCGCCAGCTTGTTGGCAGCGATGCCGCCGGTGGTGCCCAGACCGCCGAGGTTGAGCTCGTGGGTCCACTCAACAGCGGACTTGCCCGCCTGGGTCTCGCCGAACGCGATGCCGAAGTCCTCAGCGAACTTCTTGAATACCTTGTGCGCCTCCGCGTAGCGTACGCCGCCGCCGCAGATCAGGAGCGGCTTCTTAGCGTTCTTGATGACCTCGACCGCCTTGTCGATCGCATACTTGGTCGCCGGGCGGCGCTCGATGCGCCATACGCGCTTCTTGAAGAAGTCAACCGGGTAGTTATACGCTTCCGCCTGTACGTCCTGCGGCAGGGAGATCGCAACAGCGCCGGTGTTGGCGGTGTCGGTCAGCACGCGCATCGCGGAGATCATGTCGGTCATGACCTGTTCCGGACGGTTGATGCGGCCCCAGTACTTGGTGACAGCCTGGAACGCGTCGTGCGCAGAGATGGACAGGTTCTGCGGCTGCTCCATCTGCTGGAGAACCGGGTCAGGCTGGCGGGACGCATAGATGTCGCCCGGCAGGATCAGAACCGGGATGTTGTTCGCGGTAGCGGTCGCAGCAGCGGTGACCATGTTGCACGCGCCGGGGCCGACGGAAGAGGTGGCCGCGAAGATCTGCTTGCGGCGCATCTGCTTGGCGTAGCCGACAGCGGCAAGGGCCATGCCCTGCTCGTTCTTGCCCTGGTATACGACCATGTCCTTGAGCTCCTGCTCAACGCCGTTGGCAAAGCCGACAACGTTGCCGTGGCCGGGCAGCATAAAGATGCCCTTGACGAACTTGTGCTCAACCTCGTTGCCGTCCATGTCGATGTAGCTGACATACTGGTTTTCGAGGAAGCGGACGAGTGCCTGGGATGCCGTCAGGCGGACGGTTTCCATGTGCTTCATAGGTGAATTCCTCCTGAAATTATTTTCTCTCACAAAACTCGATCAAAATCGAGGTTTCCAAACGGGCGACTATGCCGCACCGCAATGTAATTTTATTTCACCGGGGCTCTGCCTCGGTGAAATACCACTGCTTCGGGACGCGTATCCCGAACCGCCTTTGCCGTGCAAAGGCGAGGGGGTTATCGAATTTGGTTTCTTTAGGAAGCAAATTCGTATCTAAGGGGGACAGCGTCCCCCTTGGAAATCAGTTGCCGGTCGGGCAGTGCCAGATGTGGTCGTTCGCGTCGTCCTCGAGCAGCCACAGATGCTCCTCGTCGTCGATGCGGGTCTTGTCCCACGGGTCGCCCGGCAGGTGACGGATGCCCCAGGCGTAGCAGCAGGAATAGCCCGGTGCGGTTACCTGAGAGTGCATCTTGTCGGTGATGATCGCAAGGCCGTTGTGGTGGGTCTCGTAGATCTCGCCGTTGCCCCAGCCTGCGCCGAAGCCCATCGGCTTGTCATAGCGGTAGAAGTAGCACTCCGGCTGCGGATGATGGTGCGGCGGGTAGCTCGACCACTTGCCCGGCAGGTTGACGACTTCGCCCAGTACCATGTTGGAGTACGGCGCGTTGTCCAGATCGAAGCAGGTGCGTACGTCGCGCTTGATGCAGCCCATCAGCTCGCCGTTTGCGCCGCGCGCCCAGGTATCGGTGTCTTCCGGCTTGTACATCTTGTTCGGGAAGGTCTTGTCGTTGAGCGTCTTCTGGATGTAGATATTGCAGGGGCCGTGCGCGGTGATCTTCACCTTGGTGCCCTTGCAGACATGCAGGCAGGACGGGTTATAGTCGAACGGGTTCGGACGGTCCACGTCGTAGGACTGGTCGTCCCACTCGATGGTGCACTTGCCGTCGAATACCAGAGCGGCCAGCTCCTTCTCGGGCTCCTCGAAGGAGTAGGTGTCGCCATCCTCCATCACGAGGAGCGCAACGTCCATCATGGCGTCCTTGCCGATGCCCTCGTCCAGACGGATATACTCGTTGTATCCGCGCTTGACTTGCTTATCAATGTACATACGGTTTTCCCTCCAAAAAAAGATTTTTTTGGTTGCAGCGCCCGGCCCGGAGGCAGGGCTGCGGCGGCAGCCTGTCCGCTGCTACCTTAAATTATAGCACGCGGCGGTGAGCGGTTCAACCGTTCGCGGCCGGGCGGGAACGGTTCGTCATTTATCACAAAAACACAGCGCGTTATTCTGACAAATGATACAACAAAAATACGATTTTGGAATACCGTACTCTTGCGTTTGTTCCCTTTGGTGATTATAATTATAGCAGATGCGGGCGAAAATGCTTGCAATTTCTTCACAAACAATAACACGATTTTAAGGTGTTTCCGGAGGACAGATATGGACGCTGCAAGGCGAGAGAAAAAAGAGCACGGCACACTGGCGTTCCCGTTCCAGATTTATCCCGCGCTGGACGGCAGCGAGGCCGACGACAGCGACTTCATCCCGTACCACTGGCACCCCGAATTCGAGATCATCACGGTGGATGCGGGGCATGTGTCGCTGACCATCGCCGACCATATGTACGAGGGCGTGCACGGGGACGTGTTTTTCGTCGCAGGTGAGGAGCTGCACGAGATCCGCGCCGCGGGACGGGAGAACCAGTTCCGTTCGTTCGTGTTCGCGGCGGACTTTCTGCAGTTTGCGCGCAGCGACCAGGCGGAGACCGAGCTGCTCGCGCCGCTGGCCGAGGGGCGGCTGCGGTTCGCGACCTGCCTGCGCACCGGCGAGCCGGGGCAGGGCGAGGTGCGCGCGCTGCTGGCGCAGATCGTGCGCGCCTGTCTGGCGCAGGCGCCGGGCAGCCAGCTCGCGGTCAAGGCGGCGCTGCTGGGGATTGTCGCGGTCTGCGCGCAGAACGGCCTGCTGCACGGGCGGCAGATGCGCCCGAACGCGGATTACAGGGCGCGGCAGCTCAGGGAGATCGTGGGCTATCTGGGCGAGCATTTCACCGAGCCGCTGCCGCTGCCGGAGGTGGCGGCGCGGTTCGGGCTGTCGCCGCAGTATTTCAGCAGCTTTTTTCGCGAAAACTTCGGCCGCACCTTTGTGCAGCATGTCAATTCGCTGCGTATCGAGCAGGCGGCGCGCCTGCTGCGCGAGACCGACCTGCCGGTGATGGAGGTCGCCTTCAACGTCGGATTTGACAATTTCAGCTATTTTATCAAGCGGTTCCGGGAGGTGTACGGCGTGTCGCCGTCGAATTACCGGAAAAACGGCATCGCCTAGCGAAAAAGAAAAGAGGAAGCGGCTCCGCTTCCTCTTTTTGTTATGGTTTGCACCGCTCATTCATACCGCAGCTTGACG
>USLE01000042.1 GCA_900555465.1 uncultured Butyricicoccus sp. | reverse complement strand
GACCTGCGCGCCGAAGCGCGATACGTCAACACGCTGGCCGATCTCGCCCGCGGTCTCCGCCCATGCGCCGGTGACCATCGTATATTCATACTGGCCGAGCAGCATGGCGAGCGCCGCGCCGACACTGACCAGCATATAGGTGCGGCTGCCGGCGGGACGATGCTTGCGCACGCGCTCGAGCCCGAGGATGCCGCCTGCCAGCATGGCGAGCCCCAGACGCAGCAGGAGCGACGCCATAGTCAATTCGCGCAGATAGGAAAGCATACCGTCCAAGAATGCCGCACCTCACTTTCCGGGCTCGCAGGGGGATGGATGGCGCAGGGCCACCGATTACGGTTGTTGCGACAGTTCCCAAGGCGGCAGCCTTGGGAACCGGATACAACAGGGTATGCTGGCAGCAGGAGACGCATGCTGCCAGAGGGGATCACGCCTCCAGATTTTTCTGGGTCTCGCGGTCGAACACATGGGCGGTCGCGCCGCTGAACGTGAACGAGATCTGGCTGCCAATCGAGAACGCAGCCGGGTTTTCCAGCTCGGTCGTCTGGACGATGATGATGGTGTCGCTGCCGCACGCATTGACATGCACATGCACGGCGCTGCCCATCATTTCGCTGACCTCGACCTGGCCGGAGATCATATTGTCCGCCGCGCCGGTGAGCAGCAGGTGCTCGGGGCGCACGCCCAGCGTGATCGGGCCGGGCTTTACGTTGTTCTTTTTGAGGTTTGCCTGCTTGACGTCCGAGAGCACGACATGCGCCTTGTCCAGCTCGACGGCATATTTGCCGTCGCTGTCCAGAACCAGCTGCGCGTCGTAGAAGTTCATCTGCGGCACGCCGATGAAGCCCGCAACGAACAGGTTCGCCGGATGGTCGAACACCTCCTGCGGGGTGCCGATCTGCTGGATGACGCCGTCCTTCATGATGACAATGCGGTCGCCCAGCGTCATGGCCTCGGTCTGGTCATGGGTGACGTAGATAAAGGTGGTGTTGATGCGCTGGCGGAGCTTGATGATCTCTGCACGCATCTGGTTGCGCAGCTTGGCGTCCAGATTGGAGAGCGGCTCGTCCATCAGCAGCACCTTGGGCTCGCGCACGATCGCGCGGCCGATCGCCACGCGCTGGCGCTGGCCGCCGGAAAGCGCCTTGGGCTTGCGGTCCAGATACTGGGTGATGCCGAGAATCTCGGCCGCCTGGCTGACGCGCTGCGCGATCTCCTCCTTGGGGGTCTTGCGCAGCTTGAGCGGGAAGGCCATGTTCTCCCACACGCTCATGTGCGGGTAGAGCGCGTAGTTCTGGAATACCATTGCGATATCGCGGTCCTTGGGGGCCACATCGTTGACCAGCTGGCCGTCGATGTACAGCTCGCCGCCGCTGATCTCCTCCAGACCGGCGACCATGCGCAGGGTGGTGGATTTGCCGCAGCCGGACGGGCCGACCAGCACGATGAATTCCTTATCCTTGATGTGCAGGTTAAAATCCTGTACCGCCAGAACGCCTTCCTCCGTGATCTGGAGATTGGTCTTTTTCTCCTCGGCGCCCTTCTTTTTCTTTTTGGTCTCCTGATAAGGGTAGACCTTTTTGACATTTTTCAGAATAACTTCTGCCATAATGGCATTTCCTCCTCTATTCGATCAGGCTTCCGGCAGATAGCAGGCGTCCAGCGCGCCATCGCGGCCGATGGTGAACATCAGGGCCGCGTGCGGGGGCGTGTGCAGCTCCGGAAGGCAGGGGCAGTCGGAAAAATAAAGCTCGGCACCGCTCTCTTTTAGCAGATGCAGGGTATCCGGGTGGGCGCTGTTGTAGCGCCGGTCACTCGAAGCACAGCATACCACGGCGGCCGGGCGGACTTTGTCCGCAAGCGTCTTGTCGGCGCCGTCGATCTGCCCATGATGGCCGACTTTGAACAGGACGGCGCGCAGTTCTTCGTCTGCGATGCCGCCGTAGCCGGCAAGGTTGGTGTCGCCGGGCAGCAGGATACGGGCATCCCCGTAATCCAGCCGCAGGATCAGGCTGTAATTGTTCATGCGCGCGTCCAGTGCGGACAGCTTCTGCAGAAATGCAGCCGGGTCGGTTTCCGCGTAGAGCGCGGCAGTCTGCTGCTCGAGCACTGCGGCATCCGCCTGGGAAGGCGCAAGCACCTTCGCGGACAGGCCGGGGCAGAGCGGGACGGTCTCGCCCGCCTGCAGGGCCCGGATCGAGCCGCCGTTCGATACAGTGAGCGAGCAGAGCGTGATGTAATCGTTCAGCGCGCGCAGGAATTTGCTTTGCGACGGGTTCTGCGCGACGGACACATCGAGCGGATGCAGGCCGCGGTAATAATCCGGCGGCAGGGTCTGCCAGAGCTCGGCGGGCGGGAAAAGCCGCGCCGCCTCGAGCAGTCCGCAGATGTGGTCCTCGTGCGTATGGGTGCTGACCATCAGGTCGATCCGCTCAAGGCCGCGGGCGGATAAATACTCCTGAACCGGGAGACGGCCCGAGCTGCGGTCCTCAAATTCCGAGGCTTCGGCGCTGCCGCCGTCGATCAGCGCGGTGAACACGCCGTCCGGACGGGAAGCGTCAGGGCATTCGAGCAGCATGGCCTCGCCGTATCCCACATTCACAAACGTGAGCTTCATCTTTTCCATAGGCAGTTATTGGATGGCGCGTTTGATGTAAACGCTGGAGAGGATCAGCACCAGTATGGTCATGACAATGGCGCCGGCGCTGCCGAAGCCGAAGTCCAAAGAGGAGATACCATAGTTATACAGGTACTGGGTGATGGTAGAAGTGCTGTTGGCAGGGCCGCCGCCGGTCAGCAGGTTGACCTTGTCGAACAGACGGAAGCTGTCGATCGTACGGAGCAGGGCGCACAGCGCAAGGCTGTTCTTGATGTTCGGGATGGTGACATAGAACAGGATCTTGACCCGGCCCGCGCCGTCGATGCGCGCGGCTTCGTACTGGCTCTGCGGCACGGACTGCAGCGCAGCATACAGCAGCAGGAAAACGAACGGCGCGCTCTGCCATACGTCGATCAGCACCAGCATGCCGAAAGCCGTATTGATATCCGAGAACCAGTTGAACACCGGCAGGCCGAGCGTTTGCAGGACCTGATTGACGATGCCGTAGTTGGGGGAGAGCATCATGCGCCAGCTCAGCGCGACCGTTACGGTCGGGAGCAGGTAGGGCAGGAGCAGCAGCGTGCGCATGGTCTTCTGGCCGCGGCGCAGGCTGTTGACAAACAGCGCCATAACAAAGCCGATCAGCATTTCAAAGATCACCGCAAGGATGGTGAACTTGACCGTGTTCCAGATCGACTGCTGGAAATACGGGTCGGTCAGCAGGTCGGTGTAGTTTTTCAGCGCAATGAAGCCTGCCGGCTCGCGCAGGTTGCGCAGCAGGTTGTAGTCCGTAAAGCTGTAAACCAGCGTAAAGATCAGGGGATATGCGGTCATGATCAGCAGGACGACGAGTGTCGGCGTGATCATGGAATAGCCGAAGCGCTTGGTCTGCGCATCGGCATTATTCAGTTTTGCGATGTTATTTCTTCTCATTTCTGCGACCTCACAGTTCCGGGAGGTTTTTTGTGTGCACGGATGATAGAAAAAGGGACCGGGGCGCCTTGCGGCACCCCGGCCGCCTGAGTCCGTCATGCGGGGAAAGGGAGGGCAGGGATCAGCCCGCCATCAGCTCCTCCAGCTGGGTCTGCGCATCTGCAAGGCCCTGGTCTACCGTCTTGATACCATTGATGATGTTGTCCATCTCGGTGCCGAGGGTGGTGTAGAACTGGGTCCACTCTGCGATAACCGGGCGGTAAACGCCGCTTTCGAGCGCCTGGCAGACCACTTCATACTGCGGATAGGTGGCGAGGACCTCGGGATCCTGCAGGCTGGAGTAACGGCACGGAACGCCGCCGGAGGCTACGGTCGACTTCTGTACTTCGGGGTCCATCAGGTAGGTCAGCAGCTCAGCAGCCAGTTCCTTGTTCTGGCTGTTGGCCGGGATGCCGATCGCCCAGATGCCGTAAACGTTCGCGTTGTGGGTCTCGCCGCCGGTGGTGGCTGCGCCGGAGAGCGCGATATAGTCAGCAGCGGAGTCCGCGGTGGGGGTGTACCAGCCCGGCCAGCCAATGCCCATCGTGCCGGCGCCGGTGTCGACCGATGCGATCAGGTCGTCCTTGACCTGCGCTTCGCCGGTGGCGATCAGGTCGAGGTAGTAGTTCATCGCGTTCTTGAATTCTTCGGTGTTGACGGTGGGCTGGTTGTTTTCGTCAATGACCCAGCCGCCGTAGGAGAGCAGGATGGGCAGGAAGTCGACTACCAGGTTGTTCTGGCCGTCGCCGCGGTAGATAAAGCCCTTCTTGCCGTCGGCCTGCGCCTGCTGGCAGATCTTGAGGATGTCGTCGAGCGACTGGATGGTGTCCGCCGTGTAGCCGGCCGCCTCAACGTTGGCCTTGTTGAACATCAGCACGGTCACGTTGCCGTAGTAGGGCGCGAGGTAAACGTCGTCGTCAACGTAGCAGATCGAGGTGGTTGCGGGGATGATGTCGTCGTCCAGCGCATAGCCCAGCTCGGACAGGTTGGCCAGTACGCCGTTCTGGGTGAACTCTGCCATCCAGGAGCCGTCGACCATGCACAGGTCGTAGGAGCCGTCCGCATTGATCGCGTCGAGCGCAATGCCGGAATACAGGTCGGATTCGGAGAGCTCCTGCACGTTGCAGGTCACGCCGTGCTCTTCCTCGAAAGCGGGCAGGCATTCCTTGATGACATCCGCATAGGTGCCGGCGCGCAGGATGAGGTTGAGTTCGGTCGTGCCGTCAGAGCCGCCACCCTGATCTGCGCTTTCGCCGCCACCGCCGCCGCATGCGGTCATGCCGAGCGCCATTGTCAGCGCCAGTGCCATAGCTAACAGTTTTTTCATTTCTTTTTTCCTCCAATCATATATGTTTCTCTCTTCTGTGGTACTCTTCTTTTTGTTATTCTTTGACAGCGCCGCTTGAAAGTCCGGAGATCAAGTAGTTCTGTGCAAAGATGACAAACAGGGTAATGGGGATGACCGAGATGACGCCGCCCGCAGCAACCAGACCGAAGTTGGTCAGGCTGTCCTCGGTATTGAGCAGCGCCAGCGCCAGCGGCACCGTGTTATTTGCTGCCGTGCGGGTGAAGATGACCGTGTAGGTGTATTCGTTCCAGGCATACATGAACGAGAGCATGGCCACCGCCGCAATGCCCGGCGCCACCAGCGGCAGGACGATCTTGCGGAACAGCTGCCATTCGGTTGCGCCGTCCACCTTGGCGCTTTCCTCAACCTCTTCCGGCAGGTCCTGGAAAAAGCTGATCAGGAACCAGATGATGAGCGGCACGTTGATGAGCACGCAGGCCAGCATGACCGGGAGCTTGGTGTTGAGGACGCCGATCCGGTTGAACATGATGTAAAGCGGGATGGTGAATGCAACCGGAGGCAGCACGCGGACGAGCAGCACCCAATAGGTCAGCGGCTTTTTCAGCCCGAAGCGGAAACGGCGGCGGGCGATGATATAAGCCGCGCAGATGCCGACCAGCAGCGAGATGATCAGCGAACCGAAGGTGGTCTGCATGCTGTTGATAATCGCCTGGCTGAAGCCTTCCGCATCAAACAGCTGGGTGAAGTGCTCGCCGGTGAGTGATTGTGGGATGAGGCTGATATGGCCTTTCATCTCATCGGTCGGGCGGATCGACATCGCTACCAGCCAATAGATGGGAAACAGCGAGATAACCAGCAGGACAATGCAGCCGATTGCCTTGCCGACGGTACCGATCCTTTTTTTTGATTTCATCTTATCTCCTCCTTCTTTTCGACAGGGAACAGGCACCCTCCATAATATAGCTCCATTTATCACCCCAAACTATCATACTTTGCAAAAGTATTTGTTAAATTATGCAAAAATATGTAAAATATTTCTGACATTATGTGGAATGGCGCACATGCAGCTCGACCGGGACAACGGTCAGCCGGGGCACGTCCTCCGCGCCGGACAGCAGGGCGGTCATCCGCTCCATGCACAGCTCGCCCATGCGGCGGCAGTCCACATGGACCGAGGTCAGCGCGGGCTCGAGCAGGGCGCAGATGGTGGAATCGTCGAAACCGACGACAGCCAGATCGTCCGGAAGGGAAAGGCCCAGCCGGCGGGCGGCTTTCATCACACCCGCAGCGAGTACGTCATTAAAGGCGAACACGGCGGAGGGGCGGCCGGGCCGGTTGAGCAGCTCGAGCGCGGCGCGCGTTGCGCTTTCGATATCGCGGTCACACATGGTGACGTTGCTTTCTTCGATGGAAAGGCCCAGCCCTTTCATTGCAGCGATAAAGGCGTTGTAGCGCTCGCTGGTGATATAGGAGGAAAAGCGACCGGCGAGCATATCGATTTTGTGATGGCCGCGCAGGACCAGATGCTCAAGCGCCTGCCTAACGCCGTCGTGCTCGTCCGCGACGATGCAGGGCAGGTCGAAGCCTGGCGCGATATGGTTTGCCAGCACAACCTTGACGTTCTGCCGCTGCAATTCAGCGATCAGGTCGGGCTGTGCGTCGCCGGCGAGGATCGCGCCTTCGATCTGCTTGCTCTGTGGGCTGCGCTGCCAGTCCTCGGCAGTGGAGACCAGCAGCTGGTATTCCATGCTGTTGGCGCAGCGCAGGACGCCTTCGCAGATGCCGGCATAGAACTCATCCAGAATGGTCGCGCCTTTTTTGCAGATGATAAAGGCGAGCTTGTCCGTGCGTTGGCGCGCCATTGCGCGCGCGATCGCGCTTGGCTGGTAGTGCAGCGCAGACGCTGCCGCGTACACACGGCGGCGGGTGGATTCCTTTACACGCTCCGGCTCGGAGAAAGCCCGGGAAACCGTTGCGGTGGATACGCCGGAAAGACGGGATACATCATATATCGTAGGATTGCCCATATGGGATCGCCTGCCTTGGGAAATGAAAGCACTTACATTTTTGTGAAATAAAACGCTTATTTAACTTGTCTACAGCATACCATTTTGAAGCGGGAAATGCAAGAGATTTTGCATATATTTTACATTATGATAGATATATTATAGGAAAGATTGGTGAAGATGCACATAAAATGGGAGAAAACATTGATGAAAACATGAAGTAAATATGTAAGCGTTTACAAGTGTGGATATTTTGTGAATTTGCGGTTACAGGTATTGAGGAGAGGAAAAAAGTGCGGAATTTGCCGAAAAAGCGAAAAAACGTGCGATAACCGATTGTTAAAACTGTGTAAAATGCAAAAAAGAATCCTGTAAGCATTTTCGCTTACAGGATCCTTTTCAGCGCCCCCGGGATGGGCGCGGCCGGATTCATTTTGCGTTGCGATCGGTCTGTGAGACCAGACCGAACAGGATGATCTCAAGGATTTCGGTCATCGCATCCAGCATGGTGTGCAGGTCAGTGATCCCGGCCTCGGCGCGGAACTGGCGCAGCAGGGAGGGGAACACATATTCGATGCTTTCGATATACCGGGTTGCGGTCTCCGGGTCGAGGCCCGGGCGCAGCGGCATCCCGGAACATACCCGGGTCAGGAACGTGCGGTTGAGCGCGCGGACCGGTTCGCGCAGCTCGTAGATCGCGTCTTTCAGATGTTTGGGCGGACGCAGCATGGCGTTTTCGAAGATGTTCTTCCACTGCGGGTGCTGCTGGAAATACCGTTCGCGGATCATGAAAAACTGCTGGATGGTTTCGAGTGGATTGTCCCCGTCGAGCTGCTGCATATCATGCTCGAGCTGCGCGGCCAGCGCCTGAAACAGCTCCTTGACAAGAAGCAGGAACAGATCGTCCTTACAGGAATAGTAGTGGTACATCATGCCCTTGGAAATGCCGTGGCCCTGGCAGATGCTGTCCATTGTGACTGTGTCGTAGTCATTTTTGCTGAATTCCTCGAGTGCGGCGAGGAAGATGGCGTGCCTGCTGCGCGCCTGCCGCTCTTTCTGGGTCATGCGCTTTTCACCTGCTTTTTGTCTTTCAGGCCTTCGGGCAGCTCGCCCGCCCATTCAAAGCCTTTTTTGGCCATGAATACCGCGATGATCTCATTGATGACGGCCGCCGCGGCGATGGTGCCCTGGATGATCTCAGCACATTCCGGGGCCGGGCCGCTCAGCACGGAGACCGCAATGCCGGTGAATACCAGCGAAACGCCCGAGTGCGGCAGCAGGGTGAAGCCCAGATATTTTTTCACGGTATCAGGCGCATGGGTGGCGGCTGCACCGAAGTATGCGCCGGTATATTTGCCGACCGCGCGCGAAATGATATAAATCGCGGTGTACAAGCC
>USLE01000041.1 GCA_900555465.1 uncultured Butyricicoccus sp. | reverse complement strand
CTGGAAGGACGTCGGCACGATCGAGAGCCTGTGGGAAGCCAACATGGACCTGCTCTCCCCCAACTCCGGCCTCAACCTGTCGGATGACTCCTGGAAAATTTACGGCCGCACCACCGGTTCGCCCCCGCACTTCACCGCAAAGACCGCCACGGTCAAGCACACCCTGCTCTCCGAGGGCTGCGAGATCGCGGGCGATGTTTCCGAGTCCGTGCTGTTCTCGGACGTCAAGATCGCCAAGGGCGCCAAGGTGGAATATTCCATCCTGATGCCGGGCGCAGTCGTGGAAGAAGGCGCAACCGTGCGCTATGCGATCATCGCGGAGAACGCCGTGATCGCCAAGGGCGCGGTCGTCGGCGGCAGCCCGTCGGACGGCGACGTGGATAAGTGGGGCGTAGCCGTCGTTGCTGAGGGCGTGCGCATTGGGCGCGGCGCAAAGCTCGCCGCGAAGGAAATGGCAGACGAAGACCTGCCGGACGTAAAGTAAGGGGGCGGAAACCATGAAGAATGTTTTAGGCATCATCATTGCATTCGATAACGACAACGATCTCCGCGAGATCACCGATCACCGCACGGTCGGCGCGGTGCAGTGGGGCGGACGCTACCGCATCATCGACTTTATGCTGTCCAACATGGTAAACAGCGGCATCTACCGCGTGGGCGTGCTCATGCGGGACAAGTACCAGTCGCTGATCGACCACATCGGCAACGCAAAGGACTGGGATCTCTCCCGCAAGAACTCGGGCGTGACCCTGCTGCCGCCGTATTCCTACTCCAAGAAGGCCTCCCCGCTCGTCACGGGCGAGTACCGCGGCAAGATCGACGCGCTCGCCGGCGCGGTCGACTTCCTGCAGAAGAACAAGGCGGAATACGTTGTCGTCGCGGACGGCGACATCGTCGCGAACATCCCGCTCGACGACGTGATCGACCGCCATGTCAAGTCCGGCGCGGACCTGACGATGGTCTGCACCAAAAAGACCAAGGATTCGCCGTTCACCACCTATGTTGAGCTCAACCGCAAGAAGGAAGCGGTCGACATCCGCGTAGGCGATACGAACGAGGGCAAGTGCAAGCACATCGCGCTCGGCGTTTACGTCATGAGCCGCCAGTACCTCATCCACATGCTCTCCGACTGTGTGACCCACAACTGCATCCACTTCGAGCGCGAATTCCTGACCCGCGCGCTGATCGACGGCACGGTCGCGGGCTACCTGTTCAACGAGTACGCGGTCAAGATCGAGGACACCTTCGATTACTTCCGCTCCAACATGGACCTGCTGGACAAGGACGTGCGCGACGAGGTATTCCTCCGCAACCGCCCGATCCTGACCCGCATCAAGGACGAAGCGCCGGCCTACTACGGCGACAAGGCGGTCGTTGAGGACAGCCTGATCGCGGACGGCTGCCACATCGAGGGCCACGTCAAGAACTGCGTGCTGTTCCGCGACGTCGTGGTCGAAAAGGGCGCCGAGGTCTGCGACTGCATCATCATGGAAGGCGGCCGCATCCTGTCAGATGCTTCGCTGCGCCACGTCATCACCGACCGCAACGTCGTCATCCGCGACGGCCGCACGATGATGGGCCACGAGAACTATCCGATCACGATCGCCAAGAACGCGACCGTGTGATAAATCCCTGTAAAGTACCCGAAAAATACGCAAAAACAGGGCCGTCAGGCCAAAAATGTTCGTGAAAATTCCCTATATTGCGGGAAGGAAGAATCTAGTATAATAAATATATATGCTGGTGCGGAAGCGGGCTTCTGTTTCCGCACCTCCTACTGGGGAGGGTCAGCTCTTATGAAAATCATGTATGTAACCAGCGAATGCGCCCCGTTCGTCAAGACCGGCGGCCTGGGCGACGTCGCAGGCTCGCTGCCCAAGGCGCTTGCCGCCAAGGGGCACGATGTGCGTGTGTTCTGCCCGCTGTATTCCGCGATCGGGCAGGAATGGCGCGAGAAGTTCTATTACCTCAAAAACGCCTATGTCCGTCTGGGCTGGCGCAACCAGTACTGCGGCGTCTTCCGCTATGAATCGGACGGCGTCACCTTCTACTTCATCGACAACGAGTATTACTTTGCCCGCGGCCAGGTCTACGGCGAGTATGACGACGCCGAGCGCTTCGCCTATTACTCCAAGGCCGTGCTCGAGGTGCTGCCCGATCTGGACTGGAAGCCGGATGTCATCAACTGCAACGACTGGCAGACCGCGCTCGTGCCGGTATACTACAACCTGATGTTCTCCTCCCGCCCGTTCTATGAGAACATCAAGACCGTATTTACCATCCACAACATCCAGTATCAGGGCCGCTACGGCCGCGAGATCCTCGAGTATGTGCTCGGCATCGACGACGCGCATTTCCGCTCGGGCTTCATGGCAATGGACGGCGACGTCAACCTGATGAAGGCGGCGATCGTGGCCTCCACCGCGGTCACCACGGTTTCGCCCACCTATGCGCAGGAGATCCAGACCGAATACTACGGCTACCGTCTGGACAGCGTGCTGCGCATGAACAGCTACAAGCTGCACGGCATCCTGAACGGCATCGACATGGATGCCTTCAACCCGGAGACCGACCCCAAGATCTTCAAGAACTACGGGCCCAAGAACCCGGAGGACAAAAAGGTCAACAAGCTCGAGCTGCTCAAGCTGTGCGGCCTCGAGGGCGACGAGAACACGCCGGTCATCGGCATGGTCACCCGCTTTGTCGACCAGAAAGGCCTCGACCTGATCGAAGCCGTGCTGCACGACATCCTGTCCGACGACCTGCGCCTGATCGTGCTCGGCAAGGGCGACTGGCGCTATGAGCAGATGTTCCTCGAGGCCAAGCGCCGCTATCCAAACAACATCTCGGCGTCCATCATGTTCTCGGGCGACCTCGCCAACCGCATCTACGCGGGCTGCGACATGTTCCTCATGCCGTCCAAGTTCGAGCCCTGCGGCCTTGCCCAGATGATCGCCCTGCGCTACGGCACGATCCCGATCGTACGCGAGACCGGCGGCCTGAAGGACACCGTGCAGGCATTCGTCGACTACGCCGGCACGGGCAACGGCTTCACCTTCGCCAGCTACAATGCGCATGACATGCTGCACGTCATCCGCGAGGCCTGCGGCGTATTCCGCTACAACCAGCCCGCATGGAAAAAGCTGATCCTGCAGGGGATGAAGAGCGACTTCAGCTGGGGCAGCTCGGCTGATAAATACATTGAGGTTTATCATTCCGCCCTGGGCTGGTAAACCGCGCAAAGCAAATTATGTGAGGAGATAAGAGATACCATGCCAAAGAACCATTACACGAAAACCGCTCTGAAGGAAGCGATCGCAGGCAAACTGCAACGCCATTTCGGCCGCGAGATCGAAGACGCCTCCAAGGAGCAGGTCTACGAGGCCTGCGCGCTCGTCGTACGCGACGCGCTCACCGAGCACATGATCGAGACCCAGAACGAGGTCGAAAAATACGGGGAGCGGCAGGTGCACTATCTGTGCATGGAATTTCTTGTCGGCCGCAGCCTGCGCAACAACGCCTATAACCTCGGCATCCTGCCCGCGCTGACCGAAGCGCTGAAGGACATGGGCTACGAGATGGCCGATATCTTCGAGCAGGAGGCCGACCCCGGCCTCGGCAACGGCGGCCTGGGCCGTCTGGCGGCCTGCTACATGGACGGCATGGCCACCACGGGCGTGCGCGGCACCGGCTACTCCATCCGCTATGAACACGGCATCTTCAAGCAGAAGATCGAAAACGGCCAGCAGGTCGAGCTGCCGGACTCCTGGCTCGCCTCGGGCGATGTATGGCACATCCCCGCGATGGACGACACCCGCGAGGTCAAGATCGGCGGCACGGTCGACACCCACTTTGACGAAAACGGCAAGCTGATCGTCGAATACAAGGATTACACGCCCGTGCTCGCAGTGCCGTACGACATGCCGATTTCGGGCTACGACACCAACAACATCGCCTGCCTGCGCCTGTGGGAGGCCAAGAGCCCGATCGCGCTGGACATGAAGCTGTTCTCGTCCGGCGAATACCTCAAGGCGCTCGAGAAGCACGCGATGGCCGAGACCATCTCGATGGTGCTCTATCCGGAGGATAACCACCGCGAGGGCCAGTCCCTGCGCCTCAAGCAGCAGTACTTCCTCGTATCGGCCACGATTCAGGACATCTGTGCCAAGCACAAGGCCAAGTTCGGCACGCTGGACAACTTCGCGCACAAGCATGTGCTGCACATCAACGACACCCACCCGACCCTGGTCATCCCCGAGCTCATGCGCATCCTGATGGACGAGAACGACATGAGCTGGGAGCAGGCCTGGAACATCACCAGCCAGTCGGTCGCCTACACCAACCACACGGTCATGCCCGAGGCGCTCGAGTGCTGGCCGGTATCGCTGGTGCAGGAGCTGATGCCCCGCATCATGCAGATCATCTACGAGATCAACGAACGCTTCTGCAAGGAGCTGTGGAACTACTTCCCGAACGACTTCCAGAAGATCTCCAAGCTCGCCATTGTCGCGGACAACACCGTGCGCATGGCGCATCTGGCGATCGCGGGCTCGTTCTCGATCAACGGCGTATCCGCGCTGCACTCCGAGATCCTCAAGGACCGCGTGTTCAATGATTTCTACAAGATCTACTCGTCCAAGTTCTGCAACGTCACCAACGGCATTGCGCACCGCCGCTGGCTGTGCGAGGCCAACCCGGAGCTGGCTGCCCTGATCGAAAGCAAGATCGGCAAGGGCTACCGCAAGCATCCGTCCGAGCTGCAGGTGCTCGCCAACTACGGCGAGGACAAGGCGCTGCTCGCCCAGCTCGGCCAGATCAAGCGCGACAACAAGCAGCGCCTGGCGGACTATATCAAGGAGCACAACGGCATCGAGGTCAACATGGACTCGATCTTCGACGTACAGGTCAAGCGTCTGCACGAGTACAAGCGCCAGATGCTCAACATCCTGCACATTATCTCGCTCTACCACAAGCTCAAGGCCAACCCGGGCATGGATTTCGTGCCGCGCACCTTCATCTTCGGCTCCAAGGCCGCGCCGGGCTACGCGGTGGCGAAAAAGACCATCCAGCTGATCAACTCGATCTCCAATATGATCAACAACGACCCGGATATCGGCGACAAGCTCAAGGTCGTATTCATCGAGGACTACAAGGTATCCCTCGCTGAGATGATCATGCCGGCGGCTGAGGTCTCCGAGCAGATCTCGATCGCGGGCAAGGAAGCATCCGGCACGGGCAACATGAAGTTCATGATGAACGGCGCGCTCACCATCGGCACGATGGACGGCGCAAACGTCGAAATCTGCGAGGCTGTCGGCCGCGAGAACATCTTCATCTTCGGCATGGAGACCCCCGAGGCCGAGGCGCTCGCCGCTTCCGGCAACTATGAGCCCATGCTGATTTATCAGAACGATCCGGTCATCAAGGGCGTGCTCGACCACATGATCCGCGGTTTTGACGACGGCGTGGACTACACGGACATCGCGAACCTGCTGCTGCACGGCGGCAACGGCGGCCCGGCTGACCGCTACATGAGCCTCAAGGACTTCTCCTCCTATGCGGTGGCGCAGGAGCGCGTGGGTGAGATGTACCGCCGTCCGGAAAACTGGAACTATATGTCGCTGATGAACATCGCAAACTCGGGCCGCTTTGCGGCGGACCGCTCGGTCGCCGAATATGCGCAGAACATCTGGCGTGTAAAGACAAACTTCGCATTCTAAAAAAAGTACGGGAGCATACCGCTTCCCTGCAAAAAACACCCGCCGAATGGCGGGTGTTTTGCTGTGTGTATGTGCGCCGGGCGCAGTTATTCCGCGCCCTCGGCTTTTGCCTCCGCGATTTCCTTTTCCGGGCGGCGGCCGCAGAAATGTACTTCGTACCGCTGCATGCAGTCCTCGATGACCTTGACCGCCTCCTCGCGCGTCAGCGCGGCCGAGGTGGTCGTGTGCTTGTGCTCGAGGCCCTTGTACACCTCAAAAAAGTGCGTGATCTCGCTCGCGTAATGCGGCGGCAGCTGGCCGATGTCGTGGTAGAAATTCCAGGTCGGATCGCCGAACGGCAGGGCGATGATCTTGTCGTCGATCTCGTCGTCGTCGATCATGCGGATGACGCCGATCGGGTAGCATTCCACCTCGACCAGCGGGTCGAGCGACTCGGTGCACAGCACGAGCACGTCCAGCGGGTCGCCGTCGTCCGCATAGGTGCGCGGGATAAAGCCGTAGTTGGCGGGATAGTGCGTGGAGGTATATAAAATGCGGTCGAGCCGCAGCAGGCCGGTCTGCTTGTCCAGCTCGTACTTTTTCTTGCTGCCCGCGGGGATCTCGATCACGGCGGTGAAGTGCTCGGGGGTCACGCAGCGCGGGTCGATGTCATGCCAGATATTTCTCATGGTTATGCCTCCTTTTATTCTTCCTGAAACCAGTATACCAGACCGCACAGCGGGCCGCAAGGCAGGGATACACAGAAAAAAGATGGATTTTACATGATTTTTACAGAAAAAGGCATTGTTCCTGCCCAAAAATGCAGTATAATAACAGTATACTGATTTATAATATGGCGGCGTGCGCGCTTTTGGCCGCGGGCCGCAATGGACACAGGGGGACATACTGCATGACACAGGCAATCTGGGAACAGGGCTATACGCAAAACCGCGAGCTCTCGTGGCTGCAATTCAATGCCCGCGTGCTCGCCGAGGCGGAGGACGATTCCGTCCCGCTGCTCGAGCGGTGCAAATTCCTGTCCATCTTCACAAGCAATCTGGACGAATTCTTCATGATCCGTGTGGGCAGCCTGTGCGATATGGCGGCTGTTGACAAAAACCGGATCGACAACAAATCCGGCATGACCGCCCGGGAACAGCTGCACCGCATCTACGCCGCAGTCGAGCCGCTGTATGAGCGCCGCGACCGCGCCTTTGCCGACGTGGCCAAGCGCCTGCGCGCCGAGGGGCTGTGCCGCCTCTCCATCAATGACCTGACGCCGGAAGAGCACAAGTACATCAAGCAGTATTTCAAAAACGTGGTCGCGCCCGTGCTCTCCCCGCAGATCGTGGACGCCCACCATCCTTTCCCCCATCTCGAGGGCAAGGTGCTGCACATCGCCGCGCTGCTCGGCCACAAAAAGAGCGAGCGCCTCGGCCTGCTGCCGGTGCCTGCTTCCCTGCCCGCGCTGGTGTTCCTGCCCGGGGACGGGACGCGCTATGTCCCGATCGAGGAAATCCTGCTGGAATACACAGGCAATGTGTTCGAGATGTACGATGTGCTGGAAAAAACCGTGTTCTGCGTCACCCGCAACGCGGATATCAACCCGGACGACGAGACCTTCGGCGCGGAGGAGGTCGATTTCCGCAAAAAGATGGAAAAGCTGCTGCGCCAGCGCCGCCGCATGGCGGTCGTGCGCGTCGAGCTGAACCGCCCGATCAGCGACCATTTCCGCGAATACTTCCGCAGCCGCTTTGACGTGGCGGATGCGCAGATCTTCCTGTCCCGCAAGGCGCCGCTCAAGATGGGCTATGCGTTCTCGCTGGGCGAGCACCTGCCGGAAAAACAGCGCGCCGCCCTGTCCGACCCGCCGTTTACGCCCCAGCAGCCCGCCATGCTGCCCGCCGGGCAGAGCCTGCTCAAGGCTGCGCTCAAGCGCGATATCCTGCTCTCCTATCCCTATGAGAGCATGGAGCCGTTTTTGCAGATGATCCGCGAAGCGGCCAACGACCCGGCCGTGCTGTCCATCCGCATCACGATCTACCGCCTTGCGCGCAAGGCCAAGCTGGTCGAATACCTGTGCGCCGCAGCGGAAAACGGCAAGGACGTCACCGCCCTGATCGAGCTGCGCGCCCGCTTTGACGAGCAGAACAACATCGACTGGTCCGAGCGCATGGAGGAGGCCGGCTGCAAGATCATCTACGGCTTTGAGGACTACAAGGTGCACTCCAAGATCTGCCTGATCACCCGCCAGGAGCGCGGCACGGTGCGCCACATCACGCAGGTCGGCACGGGCAACTACAACGAAAAGACCGCCACGCAGTATACCGACGTTTCGCTCATCACCTCGGATGAGACGATCGGCGCGGATGCGGGCGCATTCTTCAACAACATGGCGCTGAGCAACCTCGAAGGCAAGTACGACCGGCTGTTCGTCGCGCCCACCAGCCTGAAAAACAACATCCTCGCGCTCATGGACGAGCAGATCGCCAAGGGCAGCGAGGGCTACATCCTGCTCAAGTTCAACTCGCTGACCGATATCGACATCATCGAAAAGCTGCGGGATGCGTCCTGCGCGGGCGTCAGGATCGAGATGATCGTGCGCGGCATCTGCTGTCTGCTCCCGGGCATCAAGGGCCACAC
>USLE01000040.1 GCA_900555465.1 uncultured Butyricicoccus sp. | reverse complement strand
CATGTAATCCTCGTTGGTCTCAAACGAGCCGATGGTCTGCAGATCCGCAAAGGACTCGTTCATGATCATAATGATATTCGGGCGCATCTCGCCCTGCTCGCCCGTGTACGCCGCGGTCACACGGTCTACGTTCTCCTCGGAATAGCCCGCGGGCCGCTCCACGATCGCGTTCCCTGCCGTGCGGCAGAAATAATACCACTCGCTGTATTCCAGATTGCCCTGCCAGAAGCCGAAGCTGTTGCCGGCAAGCTCGAGGCCGATCAGCCAGCAGGCAAGCAGCACCGAACAGTTCAGGAACTGCCAGCGCCGCGGCGCGCTCGCCGGGCGGCGCACCCGCCACACCGCGACGCAGAACACGACCGCGATGCCGACGGTCACCAGCACGGTCACCTCAACGGGCGCGGAGTAGTTCGCGGCCACGTTTTTCGCCGTGCCGATCGCAAAGATATCGCTCAGCAGCACAGGGGTGCCGCGGAACACGGTCACATAATGGTCGATCAGCGCGTAGACCAGCGTCAGCCCCATGCCGATGCAGGCCGTCAGGCGGATATTGGCGACAAAAACGTAAATCAGCCCGAAGATCGCCGCATGGTACACAAAGCCCTGCCAGATGGCGGTGTTGCCGATGAGGATGCCGCCCTTGACCACATACTCGGTCAAAAGCAGCGCAAACGACGAGGCCGAGAGCAGCACCAGCACATCATGGAGCAGCAGTTCGGGCGTGGTCGCTTTTTTGCGCGGGCGCAGCACAAACGGCAGGCCGGTCAGGATGCCGAGCGGCTGCTGGCTTTCCGGCCGGTAGTGGATCGTGCCCTTGCGCAGCAGGTACACCGCCGCATAAAACAGCGCCAGCGCCAGCGCGACATCCAGCATATAACCCAGAATTTTCTTAAACTTTGCCTGTTCTTTACATTGCGGGTGCACGATAACCGTTCTCCTTTTTGATAGGATACAGAAAAGCCGCCGCGACACCGTGCGGCGGCTTTTCACGGGACAGGATTATGCTTCGGTATCTTTCTCTACGCGGGTGACTGCAATGGAGAGGTCATCCAGCTGCTTGTCGTCCACCACATCCGGGCAGGACATCATCAGGTCGGACGCATTCTGCACCTTGGGGAAGGCGATCACGTCGCGGATGGAATCCAGACCTGCGAGCAGCATGCACAGACGGTCCAGACCGTAGGCAAGGCCGCCGTGCGGGGGCGCACCGTAGGAGAACGCCGTGATCAGGTGGCCGAACTGCTCCTTCGCGCGCTCCTCGGTAAAGCCGAGCGCTTCGAACATTTTGGTCTGGAGCTCGGGATCGTGGATACGGATGGAACCGCCGCCCAGCTCGCAGCCGTTCAAAATGATATCATACGCCTTGGCGCGCACCTTAGCCGGGTCGGTATCCAGCAGCGGGATATCCTCGTCCATCGGCGCGGTGAACGGATGGTGCTTGGCGACCAGGCGGTCCTCCTCCTCGCTGTACTCGAACTGCGGGAACTCGGTGACCCACAGCAGCTTGAAGTCGTCCTTCTTCGCCAGACCAAGACGCTTGGCCAGCTCGCAGCGCAGCGCGCCGAGCGATACCAGCGCGGTCTCCTCCGAGGCGTCCGCAACGACGAACAGCACATCGTTCTCGTGCATGTCCGCGCGCTCCTTGATCGCCGCGATCTCGTCCTCGGTCAGGAACTTGGCAAAGGAAGAGGTCATCGAGCCGTCCGCCGCGACCTTCATCCACGCAAGGCCCTTGGCGCGGTAGGTCTTGACGAAATCGGCCAGCTTGTCGATCTCCTTGCGCGGGAACTTGTCCGCATAGCCGTTGATATTGATGAGACGAACCGTGCCGCCGGCCTCGACCGCGCCCTTGAACACGCCGAAGCCGCAGTTTGCCGCGATGTCGGAAATGTCCTTGATCTCAAAGCCAAAGCGGGTGTCCGGCTTGTCCGAGCCGAAGCGGTCCATCGCCTCGCGCCAGGTCAGGCGCGGCAGCGGGAGCTGGATATCGATATCCAGCACTTCCTTGAACACGCGCTTAAGGAAGCCCTCGTTGACCGCGATCACGTCGTCCTGCTCGACAAAGCTCATCTCGAGGTCGATCTGGGTAAACTCGGGCTGGCGGTCGGCGCGCAGGTCCTCGTCGCGGAAGCAGCGGGTGATCTGGATATAGCGGTCCATGCCCGCGAGCATGAGAAGCTGCTTGTACTGCTGCGGGGACTGCGGCAGGGCGTAGAACTTGCCCGGATGCACGCGGGACGGCACGAGGTAGTCGCGCGCGCCCTCGGGCGTGGACTTGGTCAGCATCGGGGTCTCGATCTCGATAAAGCCCTGCTCGTCAAAGTAGTTGCGCGCGACCTGCGTGACGCGGTGACGCAGCATCAGATTCTTCTGCATGGACGGGCGGCGCAGGTCGAGGTAGCGGTACTTGAGGCGCACCTGATCGCCGACTTCCTTGGAGTCGTCGATCTCAAACGGGGTGGTCTCGGCCTTGGAAAGGATGCGGATGTCCTCGGCAATGATCTCGACCTCGCCGGTCGGCATCTTGCGGTTAATCGCCGCCTCGTCGCGCGCGACCAGCTTGCCGCACACGGCTACAACGAACTCGGTGCGGCAGGTGAAGGCGATATTAAACAGGTCGGCGTTGACCGACTTGTCAAACGTACACTGCACAATGCCCGCGCGGTCGCGCACGAGCAGGAACAGCACGCCGCCGTTGTCGCGCACGCGATCAACCCAGCCGTTGACCGTGACTTCCTGGCCCGTGTCGGACAGACGCAGGTCGCCGCACATATGCGTGCGCTTCATCCCGTGGATAGAAGTTTCATTCATGTTTATCAATCCTTAACTAAATGTTATTTATTATCGCTATTTTCTCGCAGCGCCGGGCGTACCCATGCAAAAAATCCATTTGCCAGAAAAATCAGCCCAATCAGCCCCGCTATACCGCCTATAGCAAGCAATGTCATGCTATAGGCGAAGAAGCCCCATACAGCCAGCAGAATGCCACATAGAATACATAACAGCCCGCAGACCATCTGCGTGCAGCCCCAAAGCAACCACTTGAACCACTTGATGTCGTCCATGCTATATCCTACCCCCTGTATTTACTTGTCGCAGATAACCTTGCCCTGGTTCTTCGCCGCAAGGCCGTCCCGGATGCGGGTAATGGCCTCGTCCAGCGAAACCTTGACCTGCTCGCCGGTCTCCATATCCTTGACCGCGAGCACGTTCTCCCGGATCTCGTCCTCACCGAGGAAGATGACATACGGGATGCCCAGCTTGTCGGCATAGCCGATCTTGTGCTTGAACTTCTTCTGCTCGCTGTACAGCTGGGTGCGGATGCCCGCATCACGCAGGCTGGTCGCCAGCGCGATCGCCGCGCCCATGTCGTCGGTCATGGGCAGGATGAGCACGTCCGCGGGGGCGCGGTTCATCTTGTCGTTCAGGTAGCCCTGCTCGCCCAGCACATAGAACAGGCGCGTCAGGCCGATCGAGATGCCCACGCCCGGCAGCTGCTTGTCCGTATAGTATTCCGCGAGGTTGTCATAGCGGCCGCCCGAACAGATCGAGCCGATCTCCGGGTGGTCGAGCATCGCGGTCTCGTACACCGTGCCGGTGTAGTAGTCCAGTCCGCGCGCGATGGTCAGGTCGATCTCAAAGTGGTCGGCCGGCACACCGAAGGCCTGCATGTACTGCGCGACCGTTTTCAGCTCGTCCGCGCCCTGATCGAACACCTCGTTCCTGCCCTTGTAGCCCTCGAGCGCGGCAAGGATGCCCTCGGTGCCGCCCGGGGTCTGGATGAACGCGAGCAGCTCGTCCGCGGTTTCCGCCGCGACGCCGAAGTCGTCCACCAGGATGGTTTTGACCTTTTCCGTGCCGATCTTTTCCAGCTTGTCGATCGTGCGCATCACGTCGCCCGCCTTTTCGGTCAGGCCGAGGATGGCGAAAAAGCCGTTGAGTACCTTGCGGTTGTTGATGCGGATCTTGAAGCGCTCAAGGCCAAGCGAGGTGAAGGTCTTGTAGATGATGCTCGGCACCTCGGCCTCATTGATGATATCCAGCTTGCCGTCGCCGATGACGTCGATATCCGCCTGATAGAACTCGCGGAAGCGGCCGCGCTGCGCGCGCTCGCCGCGGTAGACCTTGCCGATCTGGAAGCGGCGGAACGGGAACGTCAGCTCGCCGTAGTGCTGGGCGACGTACTTCGCCAGCGGCACGGTCAGGTCAAAGCGCAGGGACAGGTCGCTGTCGCCCTTGGTGAAGCGGTAGATCTGCTTCTCGGTCTCGCCGCCGCCCTTGGCGAGCAGCACCTCGGAGGACTCGATCAGCGGCGTGTCCAGCGGGTAAAAGCCGTACAGCGCGTAGGTCTCGCGCAGCACCTGCATGATGCGCTCCATCTGCACCTGCGGCGCAGGGAGCAGCTCCATAAAGCCGGACAGGGTTCTCGGTTTCACTTTTTCCATAGTTTACATTCTCCTCAAGACAGACGGATGCACCGAACAGGCGATTTTCCCATCCGGTGCAATGTACTCTGTCATTTTTATTTTCTATTCTTGGGGTTGACGATATTACGCCAATCCAGATCGCCGCGGTCGAGGCCTAGGATGAGCATTTCGGCCGTTGCCGAGTTGGTGGCGATCGGGATATTGTGCATATCGCACAGGCGTGCGATCGCATGTACATCCGGCTCGTACTGTGCGTTGGACATCGGGTCCCGGAAAAACAGCACAAGGTCGATCTCGTTATAGGCGACACGGGCAGAAATCTGCTCCTCGCCGCCCTGCATGCCTGCAAGGCACTTGTCGATCTTGAGTCCGGTCGCCTCCTCTACAAATTTGCCGGTCGTGCCGGTCGCGCAGATATCATGCTTCGCCAGAATACCGCAATACGCCATGCAGAACTGCACCATCAGTTCTTTCTTGCGGTCATGCGCGATAAGTGCTATGTTCATTTCAGGAACATCCCCTTCCCTGCGTTAAAAAACCACTGTTCCGTTTCCACTCTCATACTTGTTTACATCGTTACATTTTCATCAATGGGACCCGCTCGCCATCCAGCCGCCGGGCTATGTTTTGGAAGGCGCGCGCCGCGCCGCCGCGCTTGACTGCATGAATGCTTCTGCCGCTGTTGCCGCAGGCGATCAGATCCTCGTCCTCGGGCACCAGACCGAGCAGCGGCAGCCCGGCTTCGTCCATCGCGTCGTCGATATTGCCCGACTTGCCGCGGCATATCAGCTGCGGCCGCACGCGGTTGAGCACCATGCGAATCCGCTGGATGCAGTATTCCTCTTCCAGCTTGCGCGCGCACCGCTCCGCGCCGCGGATGCAGGCGCGGTCGGTCGCTGTGACGACGACGGCCTGCGTTGCGATATGCGCAAGGAAAGAAAGCTCCGCCGGCAGGCCCGCGGGGCCGTCGATCACAAGATAGTCAAAGCCGGCCTCCTCCGCCTGCACAGCGAGCTGCTCCATACCGCGCTCGCTCAGCGCAGGCAGCGCGACCGGCGCAGTGAGTAAGTACAGTGTTTCGTAGTCCGGGTGCCGGGCCATTGCGTCGCCGAGCGGCACCGCACCGCCGGCAACGTCGGCAAAGGAGTACACCACCCTGTCCGACATGCCAAGCACGATATCAAGGTTGCGAAGGCCACAGTCGCCGTCGATCAGGAGCACGCGGCGGCCGAGCTGCGCAAGCGCTGCGCCCACGCCCGCCGTAAGGGAGGTTTTCCCCGTGCCGCCCTTGCCGGACGCAACCAGAATAACCTTCAACATACCGCCTCCGAAATGAAAAACTTATATATTGTATTATAGACCACCAGCCGGAAATTTACAAGCAGGTATGCAAAAATTTATAAAATAATTACAATCCATGCTTTTTTTGCGCAAAATGGGCCAATCTGTCAAGGCACCATCGTGTTTTCTTCCTGCACGCTCTCAACCGTATCCGGCTCTTCCTCTGCGAAATAGGCGTCGAAAATATCGCGCACGACAGGCGCCACCGAGGAGCCGTGCCCCGCGCCCTCGCCGACCACGCAGACCACGATCTCCGGGTCGTCAAACGGCGCAAAGGCGATGAACAGGCCGTTATCGAACGCCACGCCGTCCTCGAACATCTCCGCCGTACCGGTCTTGCCGCCGACCTTGATCGGGTAGTCCGCGAACGTGGTCGCCGCGGTGCCGCCCTCGGCGGTAACCTCGCTCATACCCTGCATGACGAGGTCGCGCGTTGTCTCGGAAAAGTCGATCGTGCCGAGAATCTCGGGCTCCGAGTCTTCGACCACATCCGAATAGTCATAGGTCTTGATGTTCCTGACCAGCGTCGGCTTGTACAGCGTGCCGCCGTTGACCACCGCCGCCATATAGTTTGCGAGCTGGAGCGGGGTGAACAGGTTGTCCGACTGGCCGATCGCAGCGTTCAGGTCGTCGCCGCCCATCCACTCCTGATACAGGGCGGGGTTGGAGGCACGCAGGATTTCGCGCGTGGTCGGCCCCGCGGCGTGGCCGGTGCTCTCGCCGATCTCGATGCCGGTCGCCTCGCCGAGGCCGAAGCGCGCGCACCACTGCTCGAGCCGCTCGCCCGTCAGCAGCATGCCGACATTGTAGAAAAACGTGTTGCACGAATATTTGTTCGCATTTGTCACGTCCAGCGTCATCGGCGTGTCATGGTTGTTACAGGCAAATTTCTGTCCGCCCAGTTCGAACTCACCCGTGCAGGTAAAGGTGGTGTTCGCGTCGATCACGCCCTCCTCGAGCGCCGCAATCGCGCTGAGCACCTTAAAGGTGGAGCCGGGCGGGTACAGGCCGCTTGTCGCGCGGTTGAGCTCCGGGCTCTGGGGGTCTGCCGCACGCGCCTGCGCCACTTCCGTATCATAGTAATTTTCCAGGCTGTAGGTCGGGTAGGACGCCATCGCCAGCACCTCGCCCGTGTTGGGGTCGAGCGCGACCGCCGCGCCGCCGCGCTCATAACCGGAAACGTAGGTCGCCAGCGAATCCTCCGCCACCTTCTGCAGGTCCAGATCGATCGTCGTGATGACGTTGTCGCCCGGCTGGGGTGCGCTCGAGTTTGCCTCGTCCTCCAGCGCCGCCCCGCTGCCCAGATCGGTCTCCATCGTGCGCGAGCCGGCCGTGCCGTGCAGGTAGGACTCAAGTGCGAGCTCCAGACCGGTCTTGCCGATGGTGTCGTTCATGTTGTAGCCTTCCTTGTCCTGGTACGGGCCGCCGTGCTCGGTGCCCTCCCACTCGGTCTTCCACATCGTGCCGACCGTGCCGAGCAGGTGCGCCGCATAGGTCGTATCGTACTGGCGGACCGCCTCGCTTTCGATATCCACGCCCTCGTAATCCTGATGGTGCTCCTTGATATAGGCGATCAGGTCCATCGAGATGTTGTCCGCGAGCGTAAAGGTCGCGCTGTTGCTGAAGCCCACCTGACGCATGCTGTAATACAGGCCGACGAGCGTGCGCACATCCGCGTCCGGCAGGCCGGTGGGCATGCCGAGGTTTTCCTCCATATAGCTGCGCATCGTGCTGATGAACTCGGAAGCCGAAATAATCGTGGTCGCGTCGAGCGCAGCCTCCTGATCGATCTCGTTGCCCTCCGCGTCGTACTGCGGGTTCTGCTCATTCGCGGTGCGCGCGGCGGAAACCGCATCCTGCACCGCGGTCAGGCCGAGCGTGCCCGCGCTTGTCTTGATATAGGTGGAAAGCGCGGTGCGCTCACTGCTCCCGCTCTCGCCGACGTATTCATACGGGGCGGTCTCGGTGATCGGCAGCGTATCGTTGAGCACCGCGCCGCCGTCCGATGCGGCCGCGCCTTCTGCATCCGTCCCGCTGCCGGTGTCCGAGCCGTCCTCCCCGCTGTCCGCGGTATCGCCCTCCGCGGCGGTCATGCCGCTGTCCGCACGGACGCGATTTGCCAGATCGAGCAGGGTCTCAAAGCGGCTGTCGTTGTCCTCCCAGAACGAGGCATAGATCAGCACAAGCGAAAAGCCGGTCTGGTTGGTCACCAGCGGGCGGCCGTAGCGGTCGAGGATCTCGCCGCGGGCCGCGGAAACGGTCGATGTCGTGGTCAAAAACTCCGCCGAGCGGCGCAGGTAGCTCTCGCCGTCCACCAGCTGCAGCTGCACCAGCTGGCCGCCCGCCAGCCCGAAGCAGAGCAGCAGCACGCAGCCCAGCACCAGCAGGCGGCGCAGCAGTTGATTTTTATTTACCATAGGGATTTCCTCTTTTCGGGGGTTAACGGTCGCTGAAAATGCGGCTGATCCGGCGTATCGGCAGATAGATGATAAAGCAGAGCACGCAGGTCAGCAGCGTGCCGCCGACGATCTGCTGCAGCACGAGCAGGAAGGACGCGCCCGCCTGCGGCAGCAGATACGCAAAATACCGCACAAGGCCGAGCACAACCATCTCGACCGCGGTCATCAGCAGCATGGAAATATAGCTGCCGCTGAGCGTCAGGCGGCTCATCGCGCCCGCCACCAGCCCAAACAGCATGAAGAACAGCGGGTAC
>USLE01000039.1 GCA_900555465.1 uncultured Butyricicoccus sp. | reverse complement strand
GGTATGTTCATACTTAGTATACGGCAGCGGTCGGATTTTGTCAAGCGTATTCCGGCATCCGTTTTCTGCCGGGCAGGATGCGGCCTTGCAGCATTCCCTGTGTTCAGTCCCCATCAATCTTATTTTTCGCCGCAGAATGCAAAAAAATCCGCGCTGCAACCGATAGTTGCCGCGCAGTTTGCTGACTTTTGCGGTGCAAAATGCTATACTGACCATAGGAGCAAAGGAGGCGATCGGTATGACGACACAGCCCTTGGGCGAGCGCATCCGCGCGGCGCGGCAGGCCGCCGGGCTGTCGCAGGAAAAGCTGGCTGAGCGGCTCGGCCTGACCCGGCAGGCAGTCACCAAATGGGAGACCGGGCAGTCCGCACCCAGCACGGAGAATTTGCTGCGGCTGGCCGAGGTGCTCGGTGTCCCGGTGACTGCCCTGCTGGACGCCTCTGCGCCGGAACAGCAGATGCAAGCCGACCAAATCTATGCCCTGCAAAAAGAGCAGGCGCGTCAGGGCGCCGCCGAAATACTGCACGCCTTTCTCTGCAATCTGAGGACGACTTTTATCATTCTTGCGTGCTGGATTGCGGTCTATTTGCTCGGGCGGCTGATCTGCGGCGATATTGCAAACAGCAGCCTGCTTGGCTGGCTATTTGGCGCGGACTCCAAGTACTATCTGTTCGGCTGGCTGCTGACAAGCGGACTGTACTGGGCATCCATGCTGGTCTCGGTTCTGCCCGCGCTGTTCCATAAATGGCGCTTTGCCGTTGTTACCCTTGTTATCTCTGCGCTCGCCATCCCGATCGGCGAGGTGCTCGGCCCCAACCCGGCGAACGCGCCTTACGGCCACGGGCACGACGGCTGGCTGATCTGGATCTGCCTGAACCTTGTCGCGTTCGTTTCCGGCATTGTGCTCGAACGCATGGCGAAAAAGGGCGTGCGCCTGCGCTCCAAAAAGGGCGCTGTGTGGGCAGCGGCGACAGCCCTTGCCTGCATCGCGGTCACCGTGGTGATCCTGCTTACCCGGCCGGTCATGACCGGCTCTTAATCTCCGGCAGGCAACGCCCCGGCATCCGAATGGATGCCGGGGCGTTTTTTCATTTTACTCCTGAATGGTTGTCGTAAACAACAGGGTTTCGCTCTGGCCGGGCTGGAGCACACGCACGCCCTCCTTGTTCTCGATCGCGTGGTCGAGATAGCTGCCGTCCGGCAGGGTGCTCCACGGCTCGAGACACACATAGGGCACATCGAAGTCCTTATTCGCGCTCCACACTGCAAAGTAATCGAAATCCGCGAAGTCCATCGTCACGGTCCGGCTGTTTTTCGTGCAGCCGATAGTCGCGCGGCGCACCGGCAGCCCCTCGGTCATAACCGCGTCGTCTGCGAACAGCCCGCGGGTGATGGGCAGGCGGCCTTCCACGAGCGGCACGGGGACGCGCTCACGGGTGAGCATCACGCTCTCATCGGTCACGATGCGGCTGAGCGCGTCCACGCCTTCAAACGCAACATAATAATCCGTGATCTGCTCGCCGTCCTGCCAGCAGAGGTTATAGGCGTCGTGCCCGCCAACCTCATAATACATGGTCGAATCGCTGCAGTTTTCCGTGATATGCTCCTTTTTGAGCGAGCAGCCGTCCAGCGTATAGCGCACCGTACACTGGAAGTTCCACGGATACATCTTTTTCGTGTAGTCGTTCGGCGTGAGCGTGAACGACACGCAGGTGTCGCTCTCGCGGCTCACCTGCCATTCCAGATCGCGGCCGAAGCCATGCTGGGTGATCTCGTATGCCTTGCCGCCGACGGTATAGGTCTTGTCCTTGAGCCGCCCGACGATCGGGAACAAAATCGGCGCATGGCGCTTCCAGATCGCGGGGTCGGCCTGCCAGACGTATTCGGTGCCGGTCGTTTTGCTCTTGAAGCTCGTCAGCTCCGCGCCCATCTCGCTGATCTCCACGCGGAAGCGTTCGTTTTCCAATACCTGCATGATGTTCTTCCTCCCTGTCTGCTTTGATGCTTTCAGCATACCCGCTTTTGTCCGGAAAGTCAATTCCATACCGGGTTTTCTGTCTATCCCTACAAAATCCGTCCCGGCCGGTTGACGCCGCTGCTACATTGCAATACAATATAGTTGCTACATTGCATTGCAAGATACCAAAGGAAAGGAGGGCGGCAGATTGATCCCATCGCAAATGCTCAAGGGCACGCTGGAGGGCTGCATCATGGCGATCATCAGCCGCCAGCCGACCTACGGCTACGAGATCGCCGAGCAGCTCAAAAACTACGGCTTCGGCCAGATCGCAGAGGGCACGATCTATCCACTGCTGCTCCGGCTGGAGAAGAACGGGCTGGCCAATGCGGAGTACCGCGCTTCCGAGATCGGCCCCAAACGCAAGTATTATGCTTTGACCGCCAAAGGCCGCGAAGAGCTCGCGTCCTTCCTCGCCAGCTACCGCGAGCTGACGAGCGCGGTCGACCGACTGATGGATGAGATGAAAGGGGAATCGACATGAGCAAACGAACCAAACAGCTGCGCAGGGCGAACGACGCGGCGGCACAGCAACTGCCCCAGTCCGCCCACTGCGCGCTGCTTCAAATCACAGAACACCTCCACGATGTACGCGTCAGCAGCTACGAGCGTGAGTGTATACGGAGCGACGTGATCCAGATGCTGTCTGACGCCGCAGCGCGCGGCGACACGCCAACGGACGTGCTCGGTGAAGATTACCGCGCGTTCTGCGACCACGTGATCGATGCATTGCCACGCCCCACGCTGTTGCGGCAGTTTCTCCGCTCCCTGCGTGACGGGTTGCCCTTCGTGCTGGTGGTCTACGGTGTCCGGCTGCTGTTAAACGACCTGCCAAATGCGTTTTTCTTCCGCAGGGATGCCGGTACCCTGCCGCCAGCCGTGCTGGAACGCTTGTACGGTCCGGATGATCCCTGGTACACCGCGATTACGCTGGGCGATGTGCTTGGATTGGCGTTTGTGCTGGCCGCCGCCTTTGCTTTGTGTGCGGTACCGTCGCCCGACCCCGACCGGCCGCACACGACTGCCCGTAAAGTGGTGGGTGTGCTGCTTTACCTTTTCATCTTTGCTGTTTTGCTCGCGCTGCACTGGCTGTTGCCCCATGAGTTATGCCGTATCCACCTGCTTGCCGTACTCGCGATGCTTCTCGCACTGTTCGGGCTTTGGAAGCTGCTGGACGCCAAGCTGGATTAAAAAAAGGGGGGATCACCATGAGCAAGCGACTTCGCAACCTCCGCCGTGAGAACAAACGCGCGTTGGAACCGCTTTCCACCGCGTCAACGATTTTGATCGCCAACATCACGGATTATATCCGCAGTGCGCCCGTCCGCCCCTTTGATCAGGAGCTCGCGCGGCGGGACATGATCCGCATGCTGGCGGATGCCGAGGCACGCGGCGAGCCGCCGGAGGCGGTCATCGGGGCGGACTACCGGCTGATGTGCGACGAGATCATCTCCGCGTTTCCGCCGCCGTCGGGACGCTACCAGCTGCTGGCGCTGCTGCGGGATGTGGCGTTTGCGCTCGCCGTCCTGCTGCTCCAGCCTGCCATATTTGCATTTGCTGGATGGCCGTCGCTGACAGTCAACGTCGGGATTCTCTTTTCTTTTTGCACGCTCTTTTTTGTCCTGCTCTCGATCATCGTCCTGCTTTATCGCAGGCCGTATGTCAGCTCCATCCTGAGCAACCGCAGAGCACTTGCCCTGTGCATACTGGGCCTCTGGTGTGACGACGTTCTGGATCTCTTTGTCGGCAATGTGCTCCGCACCGTGCTGTTCCAGATACCCGCCGCGCCGGTCATCGCATTGGCCGTTGTGTTCTTCGGTATCTATGGCCTGCTGTATGCCACGCTCGACTGACAGCAAAAAGCGCCCCGCGTAGTTACGCGGGGCGCTTTTGTCGTATTCTCTTATTCCTCCGCCAGCAGGTGCATTTTGGAGTCCGCTTCGGTGATCGGGCGCAGCGGCCTGCACGGCACGCCGACCGCAAGATATCCCGCCGGGATGTCTTTGGTCACCACGCTGCCCGCACCGATGACCGCGCCGTCCCCAATGGTCACGCCGCCCAGCACCACGACGTTCGCCGCGAGCCAGACGTTACTGCCGATGTGGATATCCTTGGCAAACTCGGACATGGAGACGTGTCCGTCCGGATAGCGCATGCTGGTGCGCTCGTGCGCGATCAGCGGATGGTCGGTCGCCATGAGCGACACGTTCGGCCCGAACATCACGTTGTCCCCGATGAAGATGCGCGCGTCGTCCATCACGGTCAGATTGAAGTTGCAGAAGAAGTTCTCCCCGATAAAGGTATGCGAGCCGTAGTTGAACTGGATCGGCCCCTGAAAATAATATTTCTCACCGATTTTCCCGATGAACTCGCGGATGATGGGCAGACGCGCGGGGTCGTACTCGTCCATCTGGTTGAACTTCTGGCACAGGATGTGCGCCTTGTGCTTGATGTCGCGCAGCTCTTTGGTGCGCGCGTCAAACAGCTTTCCCGCAAAGATTTTCTCTTCCTCCGTCATGGTTTACCGCCTCCAAAATCCTTTTGTCCGCGGCGTCCGTCCGATCAGGCGAGCGCCTTTTTCAGTTCCTCGACCTTGTCGGTCTGCTCCCACTTGACGCCGAGCTCCTCGCGGCCCATGTGGCCGTAAGCGGCGAGCTGCTTGTAGATGGGCTTGCGCAGGTCGAGCGTTTCGATGATCGCCGCCGGGCGCAGGTCGAATACCTTACGCACCGCGTCCGCGAGCCTGCCCTCGTCCACCGTGCCGGTGCCGAAGGTTTCGACCATGACGGATACCGGCTCAGCCACGCCGATCGCGTAAGCGAGCTGGATCTCGCAGCGCTTTGCCAGGCCCGCCGCAACGATGTTCTTGGCCACCCAGCGCGCCGCGTAAGCCGCCGAGCGGTCGACCTTGGTCGGGTCCTTGCCCGAGAACGCGCCGCCGCCGTGACGAGCGTAGCCGCCGTAGGTGTCGACGATGATCTTGCGGCCGGTCAGGCCGGAGTCGCCCTGCGGGCCGCCGATGACAAAGCGGCCGGTCGGGTTGATGAAGTACTTGGTGTTCTCGTCCAGCAGGTGGCCCGGGATGACCGGCTTTACGACCTGCTCGATCATGTCCTTGCGGATCTGCTGGAGCGAGACCTCCGGGCTGTGCTGGGTGGAGATGACCACCGTGTCCACGCGCACCGGCTGGTGTTCCTCGTCGTACTCGACCGTGACCTGGCTCTTGCCGTCCGGGCGGAGATAGTCGAACATGCCGTTCTTGCGCACCTCGGCGAGGCGCTTTGCCAGCTTGTGCGCCAGCGAGATGGGCAGCGGCATGAGCTCGGGCGTCTCGTCGCACGCATAGCCGAACATCATGCCCTGGTCGCCCGCGCCGATCGCGAGATCGGCGTCGGACGCGCCCTCCTTGCGCTCGAGCGAGTTGTCAACGCCCAGCGCGATATCCGCGGACTGCTCGTCGATCGCGGTCAGCACCGCGCAGGTGTCGCAGTCAAAGCCGTACTTCGCGCGGTCATAGCCGATCTCGCGGACGGTGTCGCGCACGACCTTGGGGATATCCACATAGCAGGTGGTCGAGATCTCGCCCATGACCTGCACCATGCCGGTGGTGCAGGTGGTCTCGCAGGCGACGCGCGCATAGGGGTCCTGCGTTAAGATTTCGTTAAGAATTGCATCCGAGATCTGGTCGCAGATCTTGTCCGGATGGCCTTCGGTGACCGATTCCGAGGTGAAAAAATGATGTGCCATTTGTCGTTCTGTTCCTTTCTGCATACGTTGGGGTGCAATAAAAAAACGCTCCCAAATGGGAGCGCAATGACCGTTTTGCCCCCTCATCTTTCGTGTTCCTACGCCGGATTTGGCACCTTACGCGCTTATTCCGCGCAGGTTGCCGGGTTTCACAGGGCCGTTCCCTCCACCGCTCTCGATAAGGTCATATATTGTTTTACGCGGTATATTCTATATAAAAACGCACGTTTTGTCAAGGGATAAATTCGGCAAATTAGGATATTGTCTGCGGATTGACATTTTCCCGCACACGTTTATAATTAATATAGATTAAAATACGCGAGATTTTGCCTGCCGCCGGCCAGTCTGTGCGGCTTTCTTTGCAAGGGCTGCTCGCACGGCTTCGTTTACAGGAGAGAATAAGGATATATGAACGTAAATGTAGGAATCGACATCGGCTCGACGACGGTCAAGATCGTGGTCGTGCGCGATGGAGAGATCATCCACAAGCACTATGAGCGCCACTTTTCCAAGGTGCGCGAAAAGGCGGTCGAGCTGGTGCAGAATGCGCGCGAGGTGATCGGCCCGGACGCGACGATCCGCTGCGCGATCACCGGTTCGGCGGGCCTCGGCGTTGCCAAGGCGGCGGACATCGACTTCGTGCAGGAGGTATTCGCCACCCGCAAGGCGGTCGGCGTGCACGTGCCGCAGGCGGACGTGGTCATCGAGCTGGGCGGCGAGGACGCAAAGATCGTGTTCCTGTCCGGCCAGCTGGAGGAGCGCATGAACGGCTCCTGCGCGGGCGGCACCGGCGCTTTCATCGACCAGATGGCCGTGCTGCTCGACGTGACCCCGGGCGAGCTCGACGAGCTCGCGCAGCACGCGGAGCAGATCTACACCATCGCTTCCCGCTGCGGCGTATTCGCCAAGTCGGATATCCAGCCGCTTTTAAATGACGGCGCGCGCAAGGAGGACGTTGCCGCCTCCATCTTTCAGGCGGTCGTCAACCAGACGGTCGCCGGCCTCGCGCAGGGGCGCGAGATCAAGGGCGACGTGCTCTTCCTCGGCGGCCCGCTGTTCTTCTTCAAGGGCCTGCAGAAGCGCTTTCAGGAGACCCTGAAGCTGGATGACATGCACGCCCACTTCCCCGCCCTCGCGCCGTACGCGATCGCGGCGGGCGCGGCGGAATACGCAAAGGACACCCAGAAGACCTACTCGGTCGATTCGCTGCTCGACGCGCTCGAGCACGCGGCGGGCGCGCCCGTGGTCGCCAACTACCTGCCGCCGCTGTTTGAAAACGAGCAGCAGTACGAGGAATTCAAGCACCGCCACGGCGTGCACGATGTGATGACGCAGAACGTCACCATGTACGAGGGCGACGCCTACCTCGGCATCGACTGCGGCTCGACCACGACCAAGCTGGTGCTGATCGGCGAGGATCACCAGATCCTGTTCCACCACTACCAGTCCAACAAGGGCAACCCGGCGGATGTCATCCGCGAGCAGCTGACAAAGCTCTACGAGCTGTGCGGCGACCGCGTACATATCGTATCCAGCGCGGTCACCGGCTACGGCGAGGCGCTCATCCAGCACGCCTTCGGCGTGGACTTCGGTCTGGTCGAGACGGTCGCGCACTTCCGCGCAGCGCGCCACTTCTGCCCGGACGTCGACTTCATCATCGACATCGGCGGGCAGGACATCAAATGCTTCAAGATCCGCAACAAGTGCATTGACAATATTTCGCTCAACGAGGCGTGCTCTTCCGGCTGCGGCTCGTTCATCGAGACCTTCGCCCGCTCGATGGGCTACTCGATCGAGGAGTTCTGCAAGCTCGGCCTGTTCGCAAAGCACCCGATCGACCTCGGCTCGCGCTGCACGGTGTTCATGAACTCGTCGGTCAAGCAGGCGCAGAAGGACGGCGCGGGCATCGACGCGATCTCGGCCGGCCTGTCGGTCTCGGTCGTCAAGAACGCGCTGTACAAGGTCATCCGCGCCCACTCGCCGGACGACCTCGGCCAGCACATCGTCGTGCAGGGCGGCACGTTCCTCAACGACGCCATCCTGCGCTCGTTCGAGCAGGAGATCGGCCGCGACGTGACCCGTCCCGCGATCGCGGGCCTGATGGGCGCGTACGGCGCGGCGCTGCACGCCAAGGACAACCGCCCGGCGCAGACCTCGCTGGTCGGCATGGATGTGCTCGCCTCCTTCCGGCACACGGTCAAATCCGCGCGCTGCGGCCTGTGCGAGAACCACTGCAACCTGACCATCAACGACTTCGGCGGCGGCCGCCGCTTTATCTCGGGCAACCGCTGCGAGCGTCCGCTCGGCGGCACCAAAAAGGCCGACCTGCCGAACCTGTACCAGTGGAAGCTGGAAAAGCTCCGCAGCTACGGCGAGCCCTCGGGCAACCCGCACCCGATCGCAACGGTCGGCCTGCCCTTTGGCCTGAACTACTACGAGCTGCTGCCGTTCTGGACCACCTTCCTGCGCGCGCTCGGGTTCGAGACCGTGCTGTCCGACGTGTCCACCCGCGACATGTACATGCAGGGCCAGCACTCCATCCCGTCGGATACCGTGTGCTATCCGGCCAAGCTCATGCACGGCCACATCGAGAACCTGCTCGAAAAGGGCGTGGATTCGATTTTCTACCCCTGCATGACCTACAATCTGGACGAGGGCCGCGCGACCAACTGCTACAACTGCCCGGTCGTGGCCTATTACCCCGAGCTGCTGCACGCGAACGTCGCCGCGCTCGCGGACTTCGACTTTATGATGCCGTGTTT
>USLE01000038.1 GCA_900555465.1 uncultured Butyricicoccus sp. | reverse complement strand
ATTGAGGATCTCGACCTCGCCGTCCGCGTGGATGTCACCAGCCTTGACCTCACCCTCGCCGGCTGCCTCGATGTAGACCGTCTTCGGTCCGTCGCAGTGCAGCTTGGCGATGATGCCCTTGATGTTCAGCACGATCTCAGTCACGTCTTCCTTGACGCCCGGGATGGTGGAGAACTCATGCTGTACGCCCGCAATCTTGATGCTGGACGCTGCCGTACCGGGCAGCGAGGACAGCAGGATGCGGCGCAGGGAGTTGCCCAAAGTGGTGCCATAGCCACGCTCGAGCGGCTCAACAACGAATTTACCGTAGGAGCCGTCCTCGGCGAGCTGTTCACAGTCAATACGCGGCTTTTCGATTTCGATCATGTGGTACCCTCCTTCACGTTGGTTGAAAGCTTGAAACGGAACAGACGCAGCAGACACCGCGCCTGTTCCAAAAGCGAGGGTCTATTATTTCGAGTACAACTCGACGATGAGGTGCTCGGACACATCGTAGTCGATGTCGTCACGGGCGGGCATCGCAACGATCTTGCCCTCGAAGGAATCCTTAGCCTTGTCGATCCACTTCGGGCAAGCCTTCTTGCCGTTTTCCTCGAGCAGGGTCTTGAACTTGGTGGTCGAACGGGACTTCTCGCGGACAGCGATAACATCGCCCGGCTTAACCTGGTAGGACGGGATGTTGACGCGGTGACCGTTTACGGTGAAGTGCGCATGGTTGACCAGCTGGCGCGCCTCGCGGCGGGTGTTGGCAAAGCCCATGCGGAATACGACGTTGTCCAGACGGCGCTCGAGCTCCTGCAGCAGGATCTCGCCGGTGATGCCCTGCTTGCGCTCGGCCTTCTCGTAGTAAGCATGGAACTGCTTCTCGAGCACGCCGTAGATGAATTTTACCTTCTGCTTTTCGGTCAGCTGTACGCCGTACTCGGACTGCTTACGGCGGGACTGCTTGGGCTGGCGCTTGGTGGACTTGGAGTAACCAAGTACCGCAGGGGAAAGACCAAGCGTCTTGCAGCGCTTGAGAACGGGCTGTGTATTCTTAGCCATTTATTGGTTTCCTCCTCTATTAGACTCTTCTTCTCTTGGGCGGGCGGCAGCCGTTGTGCGGGATCGGGGTAACGTCCTTGATCATGGTTACCTCGAGGCCGGCAGCCTGCAGCGCACGGATCGCAGCCTCACGGCCGGAACCCGGGCCCTTGACGTATACTTCAACAGTCTTGAGGCCGTGCTCCATCGCAGCGGCAGCAGCGGTCTCAGCCGCGGTCTGCGCAGCGAACGGCGTGGACTTACGAGAACCACGGAAGCCCATCTCGCCGGAGGAAGCCCAGGAAATAGCGTTGCCGTTCAGGTCGGTAATCGTAACGATGGTGTTGTTGAAAGAGGAACGGATGTGAGCCGCGCCCTTTTCGATATTTTTACGCTCACGGCGACGGGTGCGAGTAGCGCCCTTCTTCTGTACCTTAGCCATTTATCTGTTCCCCTCCTTACTTCTTCTTGTTCGCAATGGTCTTCTTCGGGCCCTTGCGGGTACGCGCGTTGGTCTTGGTGCGCTGGCCGCGAACCGGCAGGCCGCGACGGTGGCGCAGGCCGCGGTAGCAGCCGATTTCTACCAGGCGCTTGATATTCAGGCCGATCTCACGGCGCAGGTCGCCCTCGACGTTGTAGTCGCGGTCGATTACCTCACGCAGCTTAGCGGCTTCTTCTTCGGTCAGGTCCTTGACGCGGGTGTCCGGATTGATACCGGTCTTGGCAAGGATTTCGTTGGACGTCTTGCGGCCAATGCCGAAGACGTAGGTCAGGCCGATCTCCACGCGCTTCTCGCGGGGAAGGTCAACACCGGCAATACGTGCCATACTTTATAAAACCTCCGATTTGTTTACACTGAGGCGTGTTTGCAAACACAGTGTAGGGACCGCCTCCGCCCCTGCAGCGCCGCGCTCAAAGCGCGTGCTTGTCGTGTTCACGTAAACCATCATCCCGCGCCATGACGCGCGGCAATTTATCTGGAAACGGGATTTCCCGCTTCACACATTCGCGCCGTCCGGCGCATTCAATCAGAAAACGGCCACGCCGTTTTCATCAAAAGCGCGAGCTTCGCCCGTGCTTTTGATACCCCGACCCAGCCGCCCTGGGCGGCGTCGTTCGGGTATCAAGACTTGGTTTCTTCGGAACCAAGTCTTGTATATAGGGGACTTTTGAAGTCCCCTATAGAGTTTTTAGCCCTGCTTCTGCTTGTGCTTCGGGTTCTGGCAGATAACCATAACCTTGCCCTTGCGGCGGATGATCTTGCACTTCTCGCAGATCGGCTTTACAGACGGTCTTACCTTCATGACATTTTACCTCCATCAAAATTTTTGGTGGGATGGGACACCGGCAAGCCGGCGACCACTGGCGCTCGGGTCACATACGCGCCTCCGCCCGCTTTTTTTGTTACTTGGAACGCCAGGTAATACGACCGCGGGTCAGGTCGTAGGGCGACATCTGAACGGTGACCTTGTCGCCGGGAAGAATGCGGATAAAGTTCATACGGAGCTTGCCCGAGATATGCGCCAGGATCTTGTGGCCGTTGGGCAGCTCGACCTGGAACATAGCATTAGGCAGCGCCTCTATGACGGTACCTTCGAGCTCGATTACATCATCTTTTGCCATTATGTGAATACCCTCCTCGGTCAATTTGCATCCTCGTCCCCTGTCCAGAGGGCGAGCGCCTTGCGGATGTCGCTGTTGTTCAGCCGTCCGTTTTCGAGCAGCTTGCGCCGCGTGCGTTCATCGCAGAGCCCCTGACGGCTCACATGCTTGCGCCGCTTGCGCTTGGGGCTTTCTGCCCGCCGTGCACGGCCGTTCGCCAGCAGGAGGAAATCCCCCTCCTCCGCGACGACCAGCATCAGCTGCCCCTTGTCCCTGCCGGTCAGCGACAGGACAATATCGGCTGTATGCGTCTCAGCCATTACAGCACCTCGCCGTCGATGTTTGTCAGGATCTCCGGCTCACCATCCGTAATGGCAATGGTGTTTTCGTAGTGGGCGGACAGTTTGCCGTCCTTTGTCTTGACGGTCCAGCCGTCCGGCAGGACCTTGACATCATACACACCCACGTTGACCATTGGTTCCACCGCGATGGTCATACCGCGCTGCAAGCGGATGCCGTGGCCCGGGTGGCCGAAGTTCGGCACCTCAGGCGACTCGTGCAGGTTTTCACCCACGCCGTGCCCGACGTAGTCACGCACCACGGAAAATCCGTTCTTCTCCACATAGGCCTGCACGGCCGCGGAAATATCCGATACGCGGTAGCCCTCACGGGCAAATTTGATACCCTCATAGAAGCTCTGCCGGGTCACTTCGATCAGGCGGAGCGCTTCCTCGCTCACCGCGCCGCAGGGCACGGTGCACGCGCAGTCGCCGTGGTAGCCATTAATGTAGGCGCCCACGTCAACCTTGACGATATCACCCTCCTGCACCACGCGGTGCTTCGAGGGGATACCGTGGATCACTTCGTCATTGATCGAGATGCAGGCGCTGCCGGGAAAGCCGCCGTAACCGAGGAAGGAGGGCTTTGCGCCCGCCTCCTCGATCGTCTTGCGGACGATCCGGTCGATCTCGCCTGTGGTGACGCCGGGACGGACCGCATCCGCCGCCGCTTTCCGCGCAAGCGCAGTGATGCGGCAGGCGGTGCGCATCCGTTCAAGCTCTTTTTCTGACTTGATGTGGATCATAGCTTACAGACCCAACGCCTGGACCGCGAGTTTCTCGGTCTCGACGATGCCCTGCGTGCCGTCGATGGTCTTGAGCTTGCCCTGCGCTTCGTAGTAGCCGATCAGCGGCTCGGTCTGCGCACGGTAAGTCTCGTGACGGCGCTTTACGACTTCCGGCTCGTCGTCGCTGCGGACTACCAGCTTGTCGCCGCAGATATCGCAGATGCCTTCCACGCGCGGCGGGTTCGCCTCGACATGGTAGGTCGCGCCGCAGCGCAGGCAGACACGGCGGCCGGTCATGCGCTTTTCGATCATCTCGTACGGTACGTCGATCGCCAGCGCGCAGTCGATCTGCGCCACTTCGTCAAGCGCTTCGGCCTGCGGGATGGTACGCGGGAAGCCGTCGAGGATGAAGCCGCTCTTGCAGTCGCGCTTTGCAATGCGCTCCTTGAGCAGGTTGATGACGAGTTCGTCCGGCACAAGCTGGCCGGCGTCCATGAAGCCCTTCGCCTGCTGGCCAAGCGGCGTATCGTTCTTGATCGCTTCGCGCAGGATGTTGCCCGTAGAAATGCTGGGAATGCCCATTTTTTCGATCAGATAGGATGCAAGCGTTCCCTTGCCGGCGCCCGGAGCGCCAAGTAAAATCAAATTCACTTTTATCTGCCTCCAGATTATTCCAAGAAGCCCTTATGATGACGCATCAGCATCTGCGCCTCCAGCTGCTTGACCGTGTCAAGCGCAACACCGACCACGATGATGACCGAAGTGCCGCCCAGCGCCACATTCGACAGCGACGGGGAGATCGCACCGACGATCAGCGGCAGCAGCGCCACGACCATCAGGAAGATCGCGCCGACAAAGGTGACCTTGCCGAGCGCCTTGACGATGAAATCGCTGGTCGGCTTGCCCGGACGGAAGCCCGGGATGAAGCCGCCGTTCTTCTTCAGGTTGTTGGCGATCTCGATCGGGTTGAACTGGATGGATGCGTAGAAATACGCAAATGCCAGAATGAGCAGGCCATAAAGCACGATATAGAACACGCTGGTCTGCGAGAACAGGTTCAGGATGTGATAGCCGAGCGAGTCCTCTGCCGGCTGCCAGAACATCGCAATGGTCTGCGGCAGGGAGAGGATGGACGACGCAAAGATGACCGGCATAACGCCAGCTGCGTTGACCTTGATCGGCAGATGGGTGGACTGGCCGCCGTACATCTTGCGGCCCACAACGCGCTTTGCGTACTGGACCGGGATGCGGCGCTCCGCATTGGACATGAACACGATGAACACAATGATCGCCAGGCCGATGACAATCATCAGCAGGGCGGACAGAATGCCGGTCGTGCCGCTGCGGAACAGGCTGATCATGGTCTGGATCAGCGACGGGCCGCGGGAAACGATACCTGCGAACAGGATGATCGAGATACCGTTGCCGATGCCGTTCTGGGTGATGTGCTCGCCCAGCCACATGATCAGCGCGGTGCCTGCGGTGAAGGTCAGAATGATCGCAGCCGCTGCCAGCGGGCTGTCGCTTGCCAGGAAGCCCTGTGCGCGCAGCAGCGCGTAGTACGAGAAGCCCTGGAGCAGGCCCAGGATGACCGCCAGATAGCGGGTCCAGGATGCGATCTTCTTGCGGCCTTCCTCGCCGCCGTCCTTGACCATGCGCTCAAGAGCGGGGATGGCCACGGTCAGCAGCTGCAGGATAATGGACGCGTTGATATACGGGGTGATCGACATGGCGAAGATCGTCGCGCTCGACAGGCCGCCGCCAGTGAACATATTCAGATAGCCGAGCATCGAACCGGATACCGCCGCAGTCTCAAAGTAGGCTGCCAGCAGATCGGTGTTGATGAACGGAACCGGGATGCAGGAGCCGAAGCGGAAGATCAGCAGGATAAACAGGGTATACAGGATCTTCTTGCGCAACTCAGGCATATGCCAGGCGTTTTTAAGGGTTTGAAACACCTTAAATCACCTCGGCCTTTCCGCCTGCGGCTTCGATCTTCTCCTTTGCGGACGCAGAAAACGCAGCTGCCTTGACGGTCAGCTTCTTGGTCAGTGCGCCGTTGCCGAGGATCTTAACGCCGTCGAGAGCATTCTTGACGATACCAGCCTCGCGCAGGGTCTCTGCGGTGACCTCGGTGCCATCTTCAAACTTCTCCAGAGCGGAAACATTGACCGGTGCATAGGTGGTGCCGAAAATGTTGTTGAAACCACGCTTCGGCAGGCGGCGTGCCAGAGGCATCTGGCCGCCTTCAAAGCCCGGGCGGACACCGCCGCCCGAACGGGCCCACTGGCCCTTGTGACCGCGGCCCGCGGTCTTGCCGTTGCCGGAACCAGCGCCGCGGCCCTTGCGGTACGCGGGCTTGACGGAACCTGCGGCAGGCGATAATTCGTGAAGCTTCATGGGTTACGCCTCCTCTACAACTTCGAGCAGGTAACCGATCTGCTTAACCTTGCCGCGCGTCTGCGCGTTGTCCGGCTGAACGGTTACGTCATTGATCTTCTTAAGCCCCAAAGAATGAGCGGTCGCGATGTGCTTATCCAAGCGGCCGACCAGGCTCTTTTTCAGGGTAATCTTCATGTTAGCCATTGTGAGTTACCCCTTTCTTACAGTTCTTCTACGGCTTTGCCGCGAATCGCAGCTACCTGAGCCGCGTCGCGCAGGCTCTTCAGGCCTTCCATCGTTGCGGTAACAACGTTCTGCGGGTTGTTGGAGCGCAGGCACTTGGTACGGATGTCCTTGATGCCGGCAGCCTCAACGACCGCACGAACCGCGCCGCCGGCGATAACGCCGGTACCGGGAGCGGCGGGCTTGAGCAGAACGCGGCCCGCGCCGAACTCACCGATCACCTCGTGCGGGATGGTGGTGCCCTTCAGCGAAATCTTAACGAGGTTCTTCTTGGCGTCCTCGATGCCCTTGCGGATCGCGTCCGGAACCTCGGAAGCCTTGCCGAGGCCGAAACCGACCGTGCCCTTGCCGTCGCCAACAACGACCAGCGCCGCAAACTTGAAGATACGGCCGCCCTTAACGGTCTTGGCAACGCGGTTGAGCGCTACGACGTTCTCAGAGAACTCGTCCTCGCGCTTATCGTTTCTGTTAAACTGAGCCATGTTTTACCTCCTCCCGACTTAAAACTGCAGGCCGCCCTCACGGGCGCCTTCCGCGAGTTCCTTCACGCGGCCGTGGTACACATAGCCGCCGCGGTCAAACACGACAGCGTCGATGCCCTTGGCCTTGCAGCGCTCGGCAACCAGCATGCCAACCTTCTTGGCTGCTTCCTTGTTGCCGCCGTACTCGGTGAAGTCCTTCTCGGCAGTCGAGGCGGAAACGAGGGTAACGCCGGCCACATCGTCGATGACCTGGGCGTAGATGTTCTTTGCAGAGCGGTAAACGTCGAGACGCGGACGCTCGGCGGTGCCGCTGATCTTTGCGCGTACGCGCTTGTGGCGCTGCAGGCGCGCCTTGTTGGAATCCTTCTTCGAAACCATTTAAATTCGCCTCTCCTTTCCTTACTTCTTCTTCGCGCCGGTCTTGCCTTCCTTGCGGCGGACATACTCGTCAGCGTAGCGGATGCCCTTGCCCTTGTAGGGTTCCGGCGGACGCTTCTCGCGGACTTCCGCAGCAAACTGGCCGACCTTCTGCTTGTCAGGACCGGAGATGATGATCGTGTTCGGATTCGGAACGTCGATCGTGATGCCCTCGATCTCGCTCATGGTAACCTGATGCGAGTAGCCGAGGTTCATAACCAGATCCTTGCCCTGCTTAGCTACACGGTAACCAACGCCCTGTACGCTCAGCTCCTTCTTGAAGCCTTCGGTAACGCCAACAACCATGTTGTTGACCAGGCTGCGGGTCAGGCCGTGCAGCGCACGGTTGTGCTTCTCGTCGTTCGGACGGGTGACGAGAATTTCATTTCCCTCCACCGCGACGGTGATGTTCGGGTGGATTTCGCGGGTAAGGGTTGCCTTAGCGCCCTTCACGGTCACAACGTGGCCGTCAACCTTGACCTCCACGCCTGCCGGGATGGCAATCGGCATTCTACCAATTCGAGACATATTTTATACCTCCCCTTACCATACGAATGCGAGGACTTCGCCGCCGACGTTCAGCTCGCGGGCCTTCTTGTCGGTCATGACGCCTCTCGAGGTGGAAATGATGGCAATGCCGAGGCCGCGGAGCACCTTCGGAAGCTCCTGTGCGCCGGCGTATACACGCAGGCCGGGCTTGGACACACGCTTGAGGCCGGTGATCGCCTTCTGGCGGCCATCAACGTACTTGAGCGTGATGCGGATGATGCCCTGCGTGTTGCCCTCAACAACTTCGAAAGCCTTGATATAGCCTTCGTCGAGCAGGATCTGGGCAATTGCCTTCTTCATTTTGGACGCGGGTACGTCCACGCTGGCATGACGAGCATTGCCGGCGTTGCGGATACGGGTCAGCATATCCGCGATGGGATCAGTGATCTGCATAAATGCTCTCCTTTTCAAGAAGTTTGGGGGTAGTGCAGCAATCGGAGCGGGGCTGGGTTGGGTCCCCTCTTGATTGACCTGTTTGCCTCCCACTTTTCTTTACACTGCCTGTGGCCCTTCCACAGACAGCGGCTGGGGTGACTGTAAAATTTATAACAGCCGATAAGCCCGCATGGCGGGCTATCGACTAATTATAGCATGTTTTTTCGCGCTTTGGCAAGCAACAAAGTGCATATTTTTATAAAATATTCCGCATTTGTTCCCGTCAAAACGCAATAAAGCGCGCCCCTCCGACAGGATGCGTCAGGGCTTGCAAAAAAGCGGGCGCGCCGGGCGCCCGCTTTCGCAGTTTCTGTTGCGCGAAAGCGCATGGAACAGAAAACAGAAGCCTGCTTC